>SYKL01000499.1 GCA_005797785.1 Pseudomonadota bacterium
AAAAATGAGTGTGGAAACTTCATCGTTGGGGATCAGTTCCTCTGCCAAGAATTTCCGCAGCGGCACATCGGCGAGCACTCTTTGCGCGACCGCACGTTCCAAGGCGCTTTCTGCAGCCAGCCCGGCCAGTTCGTCGGCGGAACGGCGAGGGGAAGCCTTGGCGAGCAGGGTGCGGAGATCGGGGAATGTCCAAGAGTTTCCGCGGCTGCTTCCGGTGTAGGCCATGCATCCCCCCGCCGATCGTGCCGAAAAGGAGTCCGAAGATCAAGGCCATGGCGAGGGAAGATAGGAGGGCCGATGGTAAATCACTTTACTAAATGCGGGGTGGCGATGGGCGCCCGCACCGGGTACCGTTCGACGGGGCCGGAGTGGACGTGTCGGGCATATTGTTGTTTCTGCGTGTGCTAGTTGGCTGCGGAGAATGCGTGTTTTCGGGCTCGTTGAGTGGGGTTGTCGAAGACGAGGCCGGTTTGCCGCTCGGTGATGTGACAGTCACGACATGCTTCGGCGAACGCTGCGAAAGCGGGGATGACGACACCGGGTGTGTGAGCACGACCACGGACGCTCAGGGTGAATACGCGATCGAAGTTCCACAATGTCGCCCCAAAGCGTTTCAATGTGAACTACGACCCGTGAGTTTCGAACGGGACGATTGCGAGGCTGAGACGGTACAGGCTGCTGCTGTGGGAGAAGCTACGGCAGACGTTACTTTGCGCTGTACGCCTTAGTACCCCCAGACAACGCGCCCGTCCTCGTGTAGAACGGCCATCATCGGAGATCGCATGCCGCTCGCGCCAGGAATCCACTATTTTTCGCCGACCCTGCCGGTGTTCGTGTTTGACGCCCCCAAACCGGGCCCGGTCGCCATCATCGAAGCAGGCATTCACGGCGATGAAATCGCGGGCGTTCACGCACTCCAGGAATTGCTGGAAGAAGAGATTCGCCCCGATTGCGGCCGATTGCTGGTGATTCCGGTGATGAATCCTCCAGCCTACCGCGCGCGTGAGCGCTTTGTTTCTGGCGGCCTCGACCTCAATCGGCAATTTCCCGGCGACGCTACGGCACCGGAGCGCGAGCGACGGCTGGCGCGTCGGTTTATGGACTTGATGCTCGACGAAAAGCCTGCCCTGTTGGTAACCCTGCACGAGAGCAAGAAAAAGTACGATCCAGCGGTGGTTCCATCGTTCGGGCAGACGATCGTGTATGGGGTGGACGAGCGCCCACCGATCGTCGATCGGGCGATTGCCCGCCTCAACGGCAATTTGATGGACGAAGCCGAACGTTGGGCGCCGCTGTGCTACCCGGTGGCGACCTCCTCGACCGAGGTGATCGTGGATGCGGTAGGATGTATCGGTCTTTGCATCGAGACGTGGATGGGCTTTTCCGAGCGTCGGCGGATCGACATGCAGCGGGAGGTAGTGAAAATCCTTCTTGATGAGATCGGTGTTCGAAGGTCGTAGTACACCGATTTTCATTTTTTCTGATCGTTTCGTGCCCAAAAGTGCCAGCTCGCGGTCTCCATCGATGACCCGCTTCTGGGTACGAGGACACGAAAATGTATAAATCGCTATTGGTGCTTGGTTTTGCTTTGGTGGGATGCGCTGCGAACGAGGCTCCGGCGACGGACGCGCTGTTCCAAGCCCAGGTCAAGATTTCTGACGAACGTTCGGATACGCCCGAATCTACCGAGGTATCGTTGGTTTGGCAGGTGACGTCCGCCGACGACTACATGGTCCTGCAGGACACGCGACTTTCCGGCGACCAAATGGATGTTTTGCTGCCTCCGTCGCAAGAGTCGCTGAACGACTACACCTATGGCGGGGAATACCCGGACGAGGCGAGAATCGGGGTTGCATACATTGCGGTGCTCGACTCCTCCCTCGATCTTCTTGAGACCGAGGACGCTTTGATCGGAATCGCCGAAACCCAGCTTCTCGTGTACCTCGACCGCGACGTTCAAGAAGGAACGTGGAGCGCCGACTTCTTAGGCGGCGCGCTGGAGAAAGGGTACCACCTGATGTCTGTCGATCCCTGGACGGAACAGGAGGAAGAAGCTTGCCTCGAAGCCGACCCGAGCGGTGATTGCTTTGAATTTGACTCGCTCACCGAGGCGGCGACCGATGCTCCTATCCTGTTGCGCCTGGACGAAGTCGAAAACCTGACGATTCCAAACTGGACTTGAGCGCAGCTTGCCGATCGGGAATAGTCAACTCACTTGACTATTCCCGATCGGCCCGGTGGTGCGTCGGCCGCGGGCGGTTGCGCGATAGGGTTTCGTAGAAGTCCAAGCATTCATATCGGTCTTCGCGCTTCATCCGCTCGATCGCTGCCTTGGGATGGAGGTTAAGCCAGCCGGTGACAACGTAAGGCAGGTGGTAGCCCCAGCGCAAAGCATCGCGCAAATTCACATAATCGTCGACCAGGTCGATCACCGGCCGCGGATCGAACCGAGGGTCGTCCAAATACATCAATAGAAGTTCCAACGGGCAGTTTCCGGCGCCACGGCCCATGCCGTTGATGGTGGCGTCCACAAAGTCGGCGCCTTCGTCGATCGCCGCGATCGTGTTCGCGAACGCCGTCTGCTGGTTGTTGTGCATGTGCACGCCCACATTTTGACCGGGGCGAAGCCAGTTTTTATACTTTCGAATCAGGTAGCGAACGTGGTGGGGGTACAAGGCGCCAAAGCTGTCGACCACAGCCACGTTTTCGACCCGACTGTCCCGCAATTTGTCGAGGAACACATCCACTTCTTGAGGGGTGCAGGTGGAGACCGCCATGACGTTGCAGAAGGTTTCGTACCCGAGTTCCTGGGCGCCATGAAGCAGCTCGATCGCCTTTTCGACATCTTTGGCGTAGGTGGCGACGCGGACAATGTCGACCATCGACTCGGATTTGGGGCGAAGATCCTCGATGCGTGCCCGACCTTCGTCGAGCATCACCGCGATCTTCATGTTCGATTCGATCGCCACCCGGCGGATGTCGTCCTCACCGGAAAACCGCCAAGGTCCAACTTTTGTGGGATCGGCGGCATCGGTGGAGGTGCGGTAGCCGATCTCCATGATGTCGACCCCCGCGGCAGAAAGGGCGGCGAAGGTGCGTTTGACCAATTGCGGATCGAACAACCACTCATTGCAAATGCCGCCATCGCGGATCGTGCAGTCCAAAACCCGAACATTGCGACGACGATCGGTCATCAGGCCATCGGGGCAACATTTGACGCGGTAGTCGAGTCCCATCGGACCTCCCGTCTCCACGTAATCGATTTTGGTCGGGGCTGCCCCTACACATGGCGGCGTATGAATGTGCCTTTATGGCCTACTTTCGGGGTTTGTAACGGCCTACATCCCGTCCGACGTCACGGCGATCGACCGGCTTGC
>SYKL01000058.1 GCA_005797785.1 Pseudomonadota bacterium
GCTGCGAACGTGACGGTGGTGGAAAAGACCGTGGCGACGGCGGATTCCGGCTCGTCCACTCTGGTCAACGTCAACACCGCTACGGTTGAGCAGATCGACGCGATCCCCAACGTCAACAGCAATGTGGCGAAGGCGGTAGTCGCTTACCGTGAGCAGTACGGTGCTTTCCAGAAGGTGGACGACCTGATCAAGGTCAACGGCATCGGAAACGCAACGCTCAAGAAGATGAAGCCCTACGTGACGATTGTGACGGGTGGAGCGACAGGTTCGACCGAGCGCACGTTTGAAGTGACTGCCAAGGTATCGTTTGCGACCGACGGCGTTGCCGAAACCTACGTCGAGTCCAACCCCAATGCGCCCCAAGGCTTCGTGGAAACCTACAAATACACGCTGGTGACCGACGCGACCGGCACCGTGCTTCGCGGAACTTGGGCTGACAACAACAAACACCCTGATTTCGCTTGGGTTCCTTACGACAACACCCTGCAGGCCGATCAGGGCGGTGAGAACCCCGGCTTGTGGATGCAGGACATCATCGATGTGACCGGAACGGCACTTATCCGCCACTGATCCGTCGAATTTAGCGAAACTCACGCCCGCCTTTTTGGCGGGCGTTTTATTTGGAGTACACTTCGGCCATGCGCTACTTCATTCCGCTGCTCCTGCTTGTCGCCTGTACCTCTCCCCAAACAGGAGATAGTTCGGCCGATACTGACACAAGTACTCAAGAGATTGATGGCCTATTGGGCATTCTCGTGTTGCCGGAGCGCGTCGTGGTGCCGGTGGGCGAGGAGATTCAGCTCAACGCTACCGGCCTTTTGGAGGACCGCAAGTCGGCGGATTTGACGGCGGTGGTGGACTGGTACACGGACAACAGCAGTGTAGCGACGATCAGCGCGGGTTTTGACGCGGAGGGCCGGCTCACGGGTGCCTCGGTGGGTCAAACCACCGCTTGGGCGTCCGCGAACGGGATTGATTCCGTTCCCGTCAGCGTCGAAGTCATCGATGCCCAGCTTTTGGGTTTGACGGTGGGACCGGAGAGTATCGAAACTGCCGTCGGCCAAACCGTTCAATTGTCAGCACAAGCGGCGTACTCGGACGGGACGCGCGCGGACGCTGCGGGCTTGGTCCAGTGGTTCACCGGCGATGGTGAGGTCGCTCAAATCGCCTCGGGTGGCGTGCTGACCGCTTCGGGCCTCGGCCAAACGACGGTTCACGCCACCCACGGCGACTTGACCAGTGCGGATATTCCAGTGACCGTCGTGGATGCGAGCCAAGGGGCAGATCTGGTGGTGACCGGGACGGATGTGGAGGCCTCCGGCGGTATCATTCTGCTTACGGTGGTGGTTGAGAACCAAGGAGATGTGGGTGCGAGCGACTTTTATGTCGATGGGTACCTCGACCCCACGGGAACCCCAGAAGCCGGTGACTATGGCGAGGATTATCAACTCGTTGACTATCTCGGGCCTGGTGAAGAGACGCTCGTGACACTCATTTTCGAAACGGACTCCGGGCCTCACTCGGTGGCGATTCTGGCGGACTCCGGTGGTGATGTCGATGAGGGGGACGAAACGAACAATGTGGAATCCCTGAATGTAACCGTGGTCGACGAAAGCCCACTCCCGAACATCGAGGTCACCTACTTTGATTACCTGTCGGACGACGAGAGCATCTACTATGCGCTCGACATCCGAAACAACGGGACGTTGGACGTCGGCGCGTTCAAAGTGGAACTGTACGTCGACCTGGGTTTTGAACCGACACCCGACGATGTCGGGGACCAGGTGATCAACATTTCTGGCCTGCATGCGGGCGAAACAAAGCAAGCTGACTTTTTGGTCGAGAACACCTGCCTTTACACCGGTTGTACGAGCTGGGTGCTCGTTGACAGCTACGGGAATATTGAAGAGTCCAACGAGGACGACAATGCCCAGGGGCCGATGTCCGTCGACTAAAGGCGCTGCGACATGAATGCGTTCTCGGTGGTTCAGGTCCGCGGTTCAACCGTGGAGAGCATTCATCCTGTTTCGGTTGCCGCGTGCGATCCGGATGGGCATTCGGTCGTGGGCGTGCCGGAGGACTCCGCGCCGGTGACCTGGCGAAGCGCAGCTAAACCGTTCCAGCTGGAAGTGTCGCTGGAGTGCATCGGCGAAACGTTCGCGCCAGAGATCCTGGCGGTGGGAGCATCCAGCCATCATGCGGAGGCCCGACATATCGAACGTGTGGCCGAGCTGCTTCGGCGATTCGGATTGAACGAGTCGGCGCTGCGTTGTGGGGCGCATTGGCCCACGAACGAAGCGGCCGGTCATCAGCTGGTTCTCCAGCACCGTACGCCAACGGCGCTGCACAACAACTGCTCTGGAAAGCATGCCTTCATGGCGATCGCCTGCCTGGTGCAAGGCTGGTCGCCGGAATACCTGGACCCACGACACCCTTTGCAAGTGCGCATCGCAGAACGAATTGCCGCGCGAACGGGGGAGCCGGTGCGGGTGGTCACCGCCGGTTGTGGTGCGCCGTGCTTTGTGTTGTCCCTGCGCGGAATGGCACGCGCCTGGGCGCAGCTGGGCGCGGCGATTGCGGAGGAGTCGGGGGGCCTTGGGAAGATCGGCACCGCGATGGCGGCTCACCCCTGGTTGGTGAGTGGCGTGGGAGCCACCGATGGGAGCCTCATGGCAGTCTCAGGCGGAAAGCTGATCGCCAAGATTGGGGCTGAGGGCTTGCTGTGCTTGGCAATTCCGGAACGGCGCTGGGGGATCGCGATCAAGTGTTGGTCGGGACGGTCGGAGCCTCGGTTGCCCGCGGCATTGGCGATCTTGGGCCGGTGGGCGCCGGGCTTGCTCGCCTCCCGCGATTTGGAGGCGGCGCTCGTTGTCCAAAATTGGGTGGGCTTGGCGTGCGGTCGGTGGGACGTGCAGTGGCCTCCCACCGAGCACTTGCGCCGATAGCGTTTCCGATCTCGACGTCGAGACTAGGTACGGTCTCGACGTCGAGACTCAGCGGCGATCTCGACGAGGCGGATCGCACGCCAACTTGGGGTTTCGTCCACCGGTTGGATCTGACGCAAGCCGATCTCGGAGTTGTAAACAAGGGTTCACATTGAACGGTGGATCGTACCAACGATTGTTGTTGCATCGTGGGGCGATTTTTTGTATCATGCACAGCATTCGCAGGGGGGCCCTCGTGCTGCTATTACTCGCGTTGTCACCAGTTTTTGCGGCGGACGGGTCGGCCCTTGCCACCGCAATGGACGTGCCTGCGGGCGATGTCGTGAGCGCATCCGCCAATGGCGAATTGATCGCTTATGAAGCTATCTCTAACCTCGGAGTCATCGGCGCAAACGAGGGCGCGGGAATGACCCTGTTGTTTACAGGTTCGATCGGGCACGACGGCAGCGGAAACCCGGTTCTTGCGCCTCAGTCCGGCACCGACATCGGTGCGTACGGTGTGACGGGCGACTTGACGGAACTGGCGTTGGAGCTCACCGTTCCCGATGATGCGAACAGCCTCAAGTTTGATTTCTACTTCATGTCGGCCGAGTACGAGGAATTCGTAGGTTCGAGCTACAATGACTCGTTTACAGCCCAAGTGACCGGTTCGGCGTGGTCGGGCAATGCTGCAGTGGACGGCAGCGGAAACCCCGTGAGCATCAACAGCGTGTTGTTCACCGTGACGGATCCTGCGAGCTTGGATGGGACGGGATTTGGCGCGTTGGACAATTATTATGAGCCGGACTACACCGCCGGTGGCGGGACCGGTTGGTTGACGGTGGTGGTGCCAGCGGATCCGGGGGACACCCTGTTGCTCGAGTTGACCGTTCAGGACGTATCGGACGGCATCTACGATTCTGCGGTTCTGCTGGATAACTTCGAGTGGTCCGACGACGATCTCGATTTCCCGGTGCTGGTCGAAGAGGTGTTGATCTCCTACCTTTCGCCGAAGCGCGGGTCGATCGAGGGCGGCGAAATCAGCCGCATCGTTGGCGACAAATTCAATGAGGATTGCCAGGCCTTTTTCGACAATGAGCCGGTCAACACCGTTTACGAAAACCGCCAATCGCTGCGGGTGACCACGGTTCCACACGCGGAAGGTCTGGTGGATGTCCGCGTCGAATGCGAAGGATTGGAGCCAGTCACCCTGCACAACGGCTACACCTATTACGATGTGGGAGCCGACGATCCGTTTGGTCCGGAGATCACCACGTTAGAACCACACTATGTGTCGGTTGATGGTGGCCAGACGGTCCGGGTTGTGGGCGCCGAATTTGTCGAAGGCACCACGGTGACGGTCGCCGGCGAGGAGGTCACGACCACCTTCCTCACGGAAAGCACGCTCGAAATTGTCGTTCCCCCGCACGCTGCCGGGTTGGTCGACTTGGTGGTGTCGAACCCCGATGGCTTGGAGGCGAGCCGCACGGGCGCCCTCCTGTACATCGAAAATCCAGGGGATGACGCCGACGGCGGAGATACTGACGATGACTTGTACGTCAAAGGCCTGAACCAATCGGGTGGTTGTAGTCACGTAGAGTTCTCTTGGACGGCAATGTCGATGGTTCTGGCCATGTTTGCAGCGCGGAGGCGGTCATGAGCGTTCGTCAATGGGGATGGTTCGCGGTGGTCTTTGCGGCGGGCTGCGAGCAGGAGTACAACGTTCAGGGAACGACCGATGATGCAGAAGATCCCGTCGATCTGTTGCCACCGGTCGCAATCCCAAGCGAAAGTGGCATTGCACACCGAGAAACCGCGTTGGTGTTGGATGGCTCCGAGTCGTTTGACCAGGACGTCGAGGATGCGGTTCTGCAGTACCAATGGGAGATTGTGACGACTCCGGAGGGAGCCGACGCGGAATTGGTGGGTGCCGACACCGTTGCCCCAACTTTCTTGGCGGACACCCTTGGCGTCTATGAGGTGTCGCTCACGGTGACCGACCAGGACGGCTTGGTGTCGGAAAACACAGCGCTCCAGTCCATTGAAGTGACCCCTTGGACCGAGTTGGAAGTGGTGTTGACCTGGGATGCAGACGTCGACCTCGACCTCCACCTGATCGCTCCGGGTGGTGCCTATTATGGCGATAACGACTGCTTCTTTGGCAACCCGGAGCCCGATTGGGGTACCGATGGCGATGCTGGCGATGACCCCATGCTGAACGACGATGACGATTCGTCCGGTGGTCCGGAAGTGATCGAGATGGCCGCACCCCTTGATGGGACCTACACGGTCATGGTCCAGTACTACAACCAACGCCAGGAGGCTTCACCGAATGTGTCGCCAACTCTGGAGATTTACGCCGAGGGCGTCCTGATCTCGGAGATCGAAGGGCCGACACTTTCCGGCGAGGGCCAGGTATGGTTTGCGGGCGAGTTGGACTGGAATACCGCGACGTTTGCCTATTCCGATGACGTCACCACTCACGCGGCGTTGGGCGGTGAGGACTACAACACCGAAGAATAAGGAAACGGACCGGAAAAGGAAACGGCGCCTCCGGGCGCCGTTGTTGTTTCTATCGGGGAGTGGTCTCGAGTTTGCGCAAACTACTTTGCGGGGGAAGGCTCGGGCTCTTGGGCTTGTGCGGGGCTGGGGGCCGGTGTCCGAAAGAACAATCGGTACACAAAGTTCTTTAGGCCTTCCATCCACACGAACACGATCGGAACCACCAACAGGGTGAGCAGAGTCGAACTGATCACGCCTCCGATGACCGCCACTGCCATGGGCGCCCTAAATTCAGCTCCAATGCCGTTTCCAAGCGCGGTCGGAAGCATACCAAACACCATCGCCGCGGAGGTCATCAAAATTGGCCGCAGTCGCCGTGGACCCGCCGCTCGCATGGCTTCTAGGGGCTCCATGCCATCTCGCATGTTGGAAAGTGCGCCATCCACGAGAAGAATGGCGTTCTTGGTCACCAGACCCATCAGGAGTACCAACGCAATCGCGCTGCCCATCGAGAAACTCAGGCCGGTGATGAACAACGCGAAAAAGGCGCCGACCAACGCCAGAGGCACCGATACCAACAGAGTGAACGGATGGAGCAGACTTTCAAACTGGCTTGCGAGAACCATGAAAATGAAGGTTAGAGCGATGACAATCGCCAGGCCCATGGCGTTTTGAGTGTCCTCCATATCCGACGCCTCGCCCGAGATCTTGTAATGGACGCCGTCGCGCAAAGGGTCCTTTTCCATCGCCGCTTGGAAGTCTGTGACAATTTGTCCAAGCGCGCCCTTGGGTCCCAACTGAACGGAGATGTTGATCGAACGCTGACGATCCGTGTGTTGAATCTCCGAAGGGCCGGTGGACATGCCGACCTTGGCGACTTCTCCGAGGGCGATTCGTCCGCGTGGGCTTGGAAGCGGCAATGCAGCGATCGCCGCCGGATCATTCGCGAACTGGGGTGCTGCCAGCACCCGAATGTCCGCCTTTGCGCCGTCATCATTCATCGGACCGATGATGTTGCCTTCCACCAACAACCGGGCGGTGGATGCCACAAGACCTGTTGGAACGCCGCGATCTGCAGCAACCGTTCGATCGATGTCCAACCGCAGCTCCGGGCGTCCGGGGGCTACCGACAAACGAACGTCCGAGGTCCCTTCGATGCTTTGTAGTACGGCTTTGACGCGTTCGGCCTCTCGGCGTAGGGCAGTCATGTCGTCACCCTGCACGATCACCAGCAGCGGCGGCCAATCGCCTAGACCGTCGATCACACCGGGCTTTGAAAGCGAAACTTCGGCACCTGGAACCTGGCTGCCGATGCGGCGAGCGGCGTCTTCGAAGAAATGGATGGATTCGGTTCGTTCGGACTTGGGGATGGCGCGAATTCGGAATCGTGCGCGATGCGCCTGATCTTCGTGGCCCACGATGGTGTATACCCGTTCAACGCCCTTGATCTGCAGCAGCTCCGCTTCGACCTTGTCCGCCCACTCTTTTGTGGAAGACAGGGAGGATCCGACCGGTTGGCGGACGTCGACGATTACTTCGCCGCGGTCTTCCTTTGGAACAAACTCCACAGGAATGAACATGCTGACGAAACCGGCGCAGAACAGCGTCATGACGGCGATGCCGACGGTCGTAACCCGCCAACGAAGCGTCCAATTCAGGATCCGCCGATAGCTTGCATCGATGCCATCGAGAATGGTTTCGATCCATCGGGCGGGAATTCCTCGTTTTTGACCGTGCACATGGGTGGTCGAAAAGCGAGAGGACAACATTGGATCGAGGGTGAATGCGACGAACAGGGATAGGAGCACCGAAATCGCGATCGTCAGACCGAACTCTTTGAAGAACTGGCCGACCATTCCGCTCATGAAAGCCACAGGTACAAACACAGCGACCAGCGACAGGGTGGTGGCGAGCACCGCCAAGGCGATCTCTCGCGTCCCTCGGGATGCGGCCTCTTTGGGGGAGTCCCCTGCTTCTAAACGCCGGGTGATCGCCTCACGAACGACGACGGCGTCGTCGATCAGCAGTCCGATGGCCAGCGACAAACCTAACAACGTCATCGTGTTTAGTGAAAATCCGAGCGCCCCCATGGCCGCGAAAGTACCGATGACGGAGGTCGGAAGGGCCAATGCGCTGATGAGCGTGCCTCGAATGTCCAGCAGGAAGAACAGGATGACCGCCACCGCTGCAGCGCCACCAAACCAGATCGCGATCCACACCTCATGCGCGTTGGCTTCGATGTCGTGCGATTGATCGGAAATGATGTCGTAGGTGACGCCTGGACCGAGCGTTGGAACCACCGTTTCCAATGCCTCGGTGACGCCATGGGCGAGCTCGACGGTATTGGCGCCTGAGCGTTTCACAACTTCCAGCGACACGGCTTCATGGCCGTTAAAGCGCACGTATCGTTGTGCGCGGCTGAAAGTATCGCGAACGTTGGCGACCTCGCCCAGTTGAATCTGTCGTCCATCCTGCGTGATGTGAACCGCAGCGGATTTGAGGTCTTCGATCGAAGTGAAATGGCCGTCTGCTCGCACCCCGATGGTGAACCCCTGTTGGTCGAACTGGCCGACCGGCAAAGAGAGGTTTTCCCAGCCGAGTCGTTCCGCGACTTGTGTGGGAGGGATGCCGAGTGCAGCGAGGGCGTCGAGATTCAGTTCAACCTGGATTTCCCGGTCTTGGCCGCCCAAAACATTCACCGAGCCTACCCCAGGAACCTGCTCCAGAAATGGACGCAGGCGATCTTCGGCCAACGTGCGAGTTTCGTTGACGCCCTGCGGCGAAGCCAATGCGATCACCATCACAGGAAGGGCGCCGATGTCGATCTGGCGAATAACCGGAGCTTCCGCGCCGGAGGGCAGATCGCCGACGACGGTGCCGACCCGATCCCGCACGATGCTGACCGCGTCGGTGAGGTTGGTGCCCATCTTGAACTGCAGAACGACCAACGAGACATTGTCCCGGCTGAAGCTCTGTAGTTGGTCGATCCCAGGTGTGCTGGCGACGGCGTCCTCGATGGGTTCGCTGATGTCCCGTTCAATGTCCTCCGGTGTTGCACCGGGGTACACGGTTTGTACGAGCATGATTGGGAAGTCGACGCGCGGAAACTGATCCACGGGCAACGAGCGGTAAGAGAGCAGGCCAAAAACGATCAGCGCCACGCTCATCATTGCCGTAAATACGGGTCGACCGATGGAGACATCCGAGAGAAACATCGCTATTCTCCGTAGCCATGCGGGGGATCGACGACGACGCGCGTGCCGACCGGGAGGTCAGCGCGTAAAATGACCTTCCCCTCGACCTCGCCGAGCAGTTGAACCGGTTGGATTTTGGGGGCGGCTCCGGGGGTTTCCTCGATCATCACCGAGAAGTCTGGCCGCGCGACCAATGCTCCCTTGGGAACGGCGATCGCGTCGCTTAGTTCGTGTCCAAACACCGTGGCGCGAACAAAAGAGTGTGCGCGAACCTGGGTCCCGGGGTTGTCGACGCGGATTTCGACTGGAATGCGGCGCGTCGCCGGATCGAGCGAAGGGATCACGGTTTCCACGATGCCTTCGACTTCGGTGGATCCGGACTGGATCTTGACGCGCATGCCCTCCTCGATCCAGGTTTCGGTTTCGGGAACTGAGCCTTTCAGGCGTAATGCCGATAGGTCCTCGATCACGAACATCGGTGTTCCGGCACCGATCAAGATGCCGCTGTTGTCCGGGCTGTTGGTGACGACGCCGTTGATAGGCGCCTTCAAGGTATGAAACCCAACGTTCGTGCGGGCGAGGCGAACTGCCGCTTCCGCCTGTGCTTCCATTGCTTCTGCCGCTTGGAAACCCGCCTCCGCCTCTGCGCGCTGCTGAGGGGACAGCGCATCGCCGAGCTTTTCGACGCGTTCCCAGCCGGAGCGCGCCACGTCGGATTGCGCTTTGGCGGCGGAATGTGCGGCCTCTGCTTGAGCGAGCTGGCTCTGAGCAAGAGCGCTGTCGAGCCGGGCCACCGGATCCCCCGAAGATACGCTTTGTCCACGGGTTACAAGAAGCGCGGATATTCTGCCCGGAACGTCGAATCCCAGCTGCACCGAGGCGATGGGCTCTAGCCCGCCGGTGATTTCGATGGTGGGTGTGAACGGTATCTGCTCTACAACGCCAATTTTTAGCGGAGCGCGGGTCGCCGCCTCGGCGGGCGCCGGAGCGGTCGTGGAATCACAGCCTGCAGCAAGAAGTGCGAGACAGAACAATACATGAGTCTTCATACGGACTCCTTTGACTTGCATCCCATGCCTTCGGAAATGAAAGCGTCGAGAACGCGCGCCCAATGGTCAAAATCAGGGGGTTCGGATAGGCGCACCATGCGACGTCCGATTTGAAGGTAGATACCAACGATGATTTCAGAGGCGAGGTCGCGATCCACGTCCGCTCGCACGACGCCGAACTGCATGGCCTCGCGAAGACGTCCAGAAAGCGTCGTTTTTGTCCAGTCGATAAAGGTGTCGATGATGGTTCGGCGCGGCCCCGTGGCGTGATCCAGTATGCAAGCGACGATGTCTCGCTCGTTCCACAGCACCTGGAGAGCGGCCACGGTGTGACGATGATCTAGCTGGTGAAACGCCCGCCATCGCTCGGAGCCTGTGCGCCAGTCACTCTCGGATACAGCCCCGATCTGCTCCACCAAGTGTGCAGCTTGAGCGTGCCTTTCGGCGGAAATCGCCTCCATTTTTTGAAAGAGGCCGGTTACCAGCTGTGCGTACAGCGCTTCTTTGTTCTCGAAGTAGAGATAGAAGGCAGCCTTTGAGAATCCCGCCGCCTTGGCAATATCCTCCACCCGCGCGGCATCTACCCCTTTTGAGGCAAATTCCCGGCGAGCTGCCTGCACAAGCCGGTGCGGCGCCTCTGGATTGGGTGGACGGGCCATACGAACCCCACCCACCAAAGCTAACCCGCGGGTCAGCGATATGCTAACCCGCGGGTCAGGAATGCAACAACCCGCTGCTATCGGTATTAGCAGCGAGTATCGGTGGCTTTAGCCTGCTTCGCCTTCGATTCGGACTTTTGCGGTACCGGGTTCCTGTTCAGGCTCTGGGGGTGTCAGCGGCTTGCCCAGGTCGGTCCAAGCGTTGAGGAAGTACTTGGACACATGGCTCTTCTTGCACTTCTTGTCTTTGCCCTTGGGCTTTGCGGGCAGCTTTACGCCATGTGCCTTTGGGTCTTCTTTGGCAACTTCGCAAAAAGCGAGCAGGTCTGCATACAGTTTCGGTCGGTCGTCACGAAAGGCTCTCATCTCCTTGCCTTTCAATCGTTTGTCGCCGTTCGCGTCGAACTCGGCGACGATGCCGTCTCGTTTGGTTTCCTCGGCGTGGGCCGCGGCGGAGACAAAAAGGCCTGAAAACGTCAGGGCCAAAAACAATCGCTGAATCATGTGACCTCCAATGGCTGCCATGACGTTAACCGGTGGGCGCTTGTTCAGTCCAATGAGTCAACGTTTGTAACCGGCCGTTTCACCCTTTGATTTTCCGATAATTCGATCGGGGTGGCGTTTGCGGCCTGTGCGATCAGGTACCTACGGATCTCGGCACCGGCCCATTGAGCAGCTTTACGACCGGGAGAGGGCGCGAATACGCTGGCGCTGTCGCCGACAAACCGAATTCCACACCGACCGCGCTCGGTCAAAACTTGGATTTGTTCGATTTGGTCCCATGCGAGAATTTGCTCTTGGCCTAAAGGGAGCCAGACGCTCACGGTTCGAAAAATTGCGCGTTGGGGGGTCAGTTCAATGTGGGTTCGCCCACCGAAGGTGAACACCATCATCAACACACCGAGCAACGGAAGTCCCCAGTTTCCGCCGGAAATGACAAACAATAGGGCGAGCAGGGGACCGACCAAGACCACTTCGACAACTAGGCGAAACAGACTTGTAGTCCGAAGGGCGATTTCGACCGTTTCACCATCTGCGTGGGCCGTTGCTCCCCAGGGCCGGCGGCCCGCACTGGCCGGGAGGGTGTCAAGAATGGCTTGCTTTCGTCGGACAAAAGGGCGATCCAGGTCCTCTGGTAGACGTCGCTCGGGCTGAGAGGCGGTCAAGTCGAAGGTGGGCCACCCCATCGCCTTGGCCACCATTTCGGACAAACCACGGGCTATTTCGTAGTGCGTGGTGTCGACGATGGTAACGGTGCCCTCGGGAAGTCGATCTTCGGTCGCGCTTTCCCAGGCGTGCTCAATCCAGTTTGCGCGGCCGGGATCGGCAGGTAGAACCAGAAGTTGGCATGGACGTCCCAGTCCCCCAAACCATCGCTTCGCGTCCCACTCCGTTCGGGTGGCGAGTACCAGCACCCCATGGCGCGGAAGAAGCAGTTGTTTCCAGGGAATGTAGTTTAGGCCCCGAATGTGTCGCAGCTCCCTCGCGGGGACACTCAACAGAAGTTCACCCTCCAGGGACTCTTTGGTGGATCGGGTATCGTTCCAAACGACCAGGGCAGCGAAGGCAAAGAACGTGATGTAGGCCACGTGTACCGTCAAAGGTACGCGCAAAACGGCAAGTCCGGCAAGTCCTGTGAGTCCTGTCACCACCAAGAACCACACGAGGCGTCGAACGGACGGGACCAGCGTTCGCCCGCCGCGTGCGAAGATGGCGACCTGCCCATTTCCTCTCATCTCCAGGTGAAAGGCGGGTTGTGCTAGATCGCGGGTGCTCAGTTGGAAACCGAAGCGATGGACAATCCCAAGCGATCGAGGAGCTGATGATCGCGTTGAAACTCCGGATTCGTAGCGGTCAGGAGCTTCTCCCCGGCAAAAATGGAGTTCACGCCGGCCATGAAGCAGAGCGCCTGAAGTTCGTCGGACATGGTTTCGCGACCCGCGGATAGTCGCAGCCAACTTTTCGGCATGAGGATGCGCGCGGTGGCGATCACCCGGACGAACTCCAGAGGTTCGATGGGCTCAACTCCTTTGTCCGCGAGGGGGGTGCCCGGGATCGGCACTAACGAGTTGATAGGCACGGATTCGGGAGGAGTCGGAAGATTTGCCAATTCCCACAACAAGGCAATGCGGTCGGATCTGGTCTCCCCCATCCCGAGAATTCCACCGCAACACACCTTCAAGCCAGCATTTCGGACGTTTTGAAGCGTTGCGAGGCGTTCATCGAAAGGGCGGGTGGAGATGATGTCCCCATAGTATTCGCGTGAGGTATCCAGATTGTGGTTGTAGTAGTCCAGACCGGCTTGCTGAAATCGACTTGCTTGTTCAGATGATAAAGTTCCCAGGGTCATGCAAGTTTCCAGGCCGAGGGCTTTGACGCCTTGAACCATGGATTCCAGTTCAGGCATGTCCGCGTCTGACACTTTTCGCCAGGCGGCACCCATACAAAACCGCGTCGAACCATTGGCCTTGGCGATTTTTGCCTCAGCAAGAACCTTTTCCGTGTCGAGAAGTTTCTCTTTCTTAACCTTGGTTTTGAAGTGAGCGGATTGTGCGCAATATCCGCAATCTTCGGGGCACGCGCCTGTCTTGATGGAAAGAAGGGTGGACCACTGCACTTGATTTGCGTCGTGGTGGGCGCGGTGCACGGTGGCCGCTTGAAACACGAGGTTCAAGAAAGGTTGGGTGTAGATCGCTTCGATGCCTTCCTTGGTGTAGCGCTGGTTCACGTGGACCTCAGAGGGCTTTTGACAGGCGGCCGAAAAGAGCGTCGAGATCGGCGGTGGACACGGCGCCAACGCTCATTCGAAACCATCCACTGTCGTGTTGCAGATCAAACGCCTGAAATGGGACGATTGCGCAGCCGGCGCGCTGGAGCAAGTACCGACGAACATCCTCGTTGGTGCGCATGGGGGTCCCATCCACGCCGGGCTTCCCGAACAGAGGGAAACGAACAGAAAGGTACATTGCACCTTGAGGTACAAGATGTTCCACTCCCAGCGCCGCCAGTCCCTTTGAAAGTTGATTAAGGCGCGCACTCAGGTTTGCACGAAAGTTCGTGCAAAATGCCGAGGTAGCACCGTCGTTTTCCAGTAATCGTGCAGTCGCCAATTGCTCGGGGCGGGGCGCCCACGCACCGACGTGGCCCAAGAGCGCTTTCATGCGTTCCGCGTATAGAGGAGGTAATACGGCCCACCCCACACGAACGCCGGTGGCTGCAAACGCCTTAGAGATCGCGTCCACCGTGATCACATAGGGCGTTACCTCGGGCACCAGCGCGGCGGGGTGCACATGCCGGAAGTCCCCAAAGGTGAGCTGCCAATACACTTGATCCCACATCCACAGGAGCGGGGCTTGGTCGGTGCCTTCTCGCCGCCTGTTTTCTTCCACGACGGCGTCGGCGATCTCCCGTAATTGTTCAGGAGAAATCACGGTGCCGGTGGGATTGAGCGGAGAGTTGAGGCTGAACAGCCGGGCCTCGCGAATGGCCTCGGCGACGCTCTTGCCAGTGGGAAAGAAGTTGTCCTCGGCGCGAGTGGGTATGGTCACCGAACGCGCGCCGCAAAGCTGAGCGTAGTAGCTGTTGTTCCAGCTGGGAACGGCATAGGCAACCACATCGCCGGGTTCCAAGAACAGGCGATAGGTCGCGTACATGACCGGTCGCGCGCCGGAGGCGATCACCACCCAATCCGGAGAGAACTCCAATCCAAGGTGACGACCGTACCAATTGGCCACGGACTGGCGGAGCTCGGGGATACCTTCTGCCGGCGGATAGTTCGTGTGCCCTTCTCGGTACGCCCCGACGATGGCGTCCAAAAGGTCGGCTGGAATTGGAAAATACTTGGGGTTGAAATCGCCGACAGTGAGATTACACACGGGCTGGCCGGCCGCGATCAACGCGCGTACGTCGGCGGCGATCTGGAGGATCAATGATCCTTGCATCGCACGGGAAGTGGCGTTCAACGCGAGGGGTGCGCGAGAGTGGAACCCGGACGGCAGCTGGTCGTGCAGGCGTATCATGCTCACCGGTATAACCGTGTTGGCGGCCTCTAGCGCCAAAGGAGTACGATACCGCCCGCACAAAGAAAACCTAGGAGCATGCCAGTCAATAGGCCAAGGACAGGCAACATCGGCCGAAGAACATTTGGCTTAGACGAAGCGCGGATCGGAACGGATGGGGGCAAGGTGGTCAGTCGAGCCCAGTTTCGTTCAAGAACATTGGCAAGCGACTCGGCTGAGGTGTACCGCTGCTCCGGCTTTTTCTCGAGGAGTTTGTGTACTATCGTGACCAAGGACTCGGGAAGGTCGGGGCGCAACGTGGAGAGCGGCTCAGGGGGCGTGTTCACGTGCTTTTCGAGGATTTCGTACGGACGACCTGTAAAGGGGGGCTCACCCGTCAACATTTCGTACAGGATGACCCCGAGAGCATAGAGGTCGCTGCGGGGCTCATATAGGAATGTCGCCACATATTCCGGTGCCATATATGTTGGTGTTCCAACGCGCATTTCGCTTAGTGTGACGGTGGCCTTGCTGTTCTGTTCGTCGTCGGAAATCTTAGCGAGGCCAAAGTCAACCACCTTGACGAAATCCCGTTGGCCGTAGCGATCCATTAAAATGATGTTTTCCGGCTTAAGATCACGATGCAGAATCTTCTCCGCGTGGGCCGCTGCAAGGGCGCTCGCGATCTGACGGCTGATGTGCACAGCGCGTTCGGCGGGAAAATGAGGCTGGTCCACGATCGCGTCGGCCAATGTGGCACCTTCCAAGTGCTCCATCGCCAGGAACCACTCTCCGTCCTCCAATTCGCCATATTCGTAGACGCGGACGGTGTTGGCGTGCTCGATGCGAGTGGTGGCGCGTAACTCTCGCTGGAAGCGAGCTTTTACCTCGGGGTTGTCTCCAAGATTCGCGTGCAAGAGCTTGATGGCGACCGTTCGGTTCATGTCCGCCTGGTGCGCCCTGTAGATCCGGCCAGTGGCCCCTTCGGCGACGAGCGCGAGTATGTCGAACCGGTCTGCGATTCGGCTGCCGATGCGGGGATCGTCGCTCATGCCAGAAGTATAAACGAATCAGGAGATGCCGAGATACGCCTTCCGAACTTCGTCGCTTTGAGACAACTTATGGGCGTCGTCTGCGAGCACGATCTTACCAACTTCCAACACATATCCCTGATTCGCGGCGCGAAGCGCCATGTGCGCATTCTGCTCGACGAGCAAGATGGTCGTTCCGCTTTCGTTTATCTCTCGAATGATCTGAAAGATCGTTTTGACGATCTGCGGCGCAAGTCCCAGCGAGGGTTCGTCCAGCAAGAGGAGGCGGGGCCGAGCGAGCAAGGCGCGCGCGATCGCCAACATCTGTTGTTCGCCGCCGGAAAGTGTACCGGAAAGCTGCTTCAAACGCTCTCGGAGCCGCGGAAAGAGGTGCAAAACCCGCTCGCGATCCCTGGCTACCTCAGCGCGATCGTTTCGGGTGTATGCCCCGATTTCGAGGTTTTCGTGCACCGTGAGATTGGCAAACACGCCTCGCCCTTCAGGAGATTGCGCAATTCCAAGTCGAACGATCTTGTGCGGTGCCATGGCTCCAATGTGTTGGCCATCAAAGCGGATAGAGCCGCTCGAGGGTCGTACAAGGCCGGAGATGGTGCGAAGGGTTGTGCTCTTGCCCGCGCCGTTGGAGCCGATCAACGTGGCAACCTGGCCTTCTTCCACGGTAAAACTGATTCCCTGCAGCGCGTGAACAGCACCATAGTGCACATGCAGGTCTTGAACTTCCAACAGGGCCATCAGTCCTCCTCGTTGGGGGCGCCCAGGTAGGCTTCGATGACCTTGGGGTTTCGCTGGACCGCGGAGGGCTCGCCGTCTGCGATCACTTCCCCATGATCGAGGACCGTGATTCGCTCGCAGATGTCCATGACCAAGCCCATGTCGTGCTCGATCAAAAGCACCGAAAGCCCAAACTGTTCGCGCACCTTTCGAATCAGGCCCCGTAAGGCGATCTTTTCTTGGGGATTCATCCCAGCGGCAGGTTCATCCAGCAGGAGCACCTTGGGGTCCATAGCCAACGCGCGAGCGATTTCCAAGCGGCGCTGTGCGCCATAGGGTAGGTTCTTTGCCTGCTCACGTTCTCGTGGAAGGAGGTCAAAAATATCGAGAAGCTCCCGTGCGCGCTCGGCGATCGCCGCTTCCTCGGCCATGTGGGCGGGTGTTCGAAACAGAGCGGCGAGCGTGTTGGTCGTTGTTCGAGACCAGCACGCAATTCGGACATTATCGAGCACAGTGAGGTCGCCGAACAACCTGATGTTCTGGAACGTCCTCACCATTCCCGCCCGCGCGATTTGATTGGGCTTCAACCCATTCATTCGTTGCGAGCCAAGCGAAATTGTGCCGTGGTCCGCTTGGTACACGCCGGTAAGCAGGTTGAATACGGTGGTCTTCCCCGCACCGTTCGGGCCAATAAGCCCATGTAACGTACCCTCACGTAGAGTGAGTGAAAAGTCGGATACGGCTTTGAGCCCGCCGAACGCAATGGAGACGTTGTCGACGTGCAGGGCAGCGCTCATCGCGATCCCCTGGCTTTCTTCCTTCGCTCACGGCCGAGTTCCCAAATTTCCCGAATGCCGAACAGGCCCTGAGGGCGCACGAGCATCATCAGAACCAGAGCGAGCGCGTAGACGACCATACGATAGTCGGAAAACTCGCGCAGAACCTCGGGAAGAATGGTCAGAACGATGGCCGCCAAGATGGTACCGGACACCGAGCCCATGCCGCCAAGTACCACCATAATGATGATTTCAAAGGACTTCTGGAATCCCAGCTCGCCCGGCTTGGGTAGGGCACCGAGCAGATGAAAGTACAGGCCGCCCGCGACGCCGGCGAAAGCCGCCGAAAATGCAAATGCCCGAACCTTGATCGGCGTGACCGCGATCCCGGAAGCCTCGGCGGCAATTTCGTCTTCGCGAATCGACAACAGTGCGCGTCCGTGGTTGGATTCTTTCAACCGATACGCGAAAAGAACAGTGATACAAACGAACAGATACACCCAAAACAAGTTGGTGTAGAACGGCAGCGGGGAGAAACCCACGGCACCGCCCACGTGGTATGGCAGTTGCCAAGCCGGAACAGCATCAATCCCACTGGCTGGAACGACCGCTCCGGATTGGGTAAGGAGCACGCAGACAATTTCGCCGAATCCGAGGGTGACCAGTGCGAGATAGTCCCCCTTCAGCCGCAGTGACGGTAAACCGACGAGGTAACCAAAGAAACCGGACGTGACGGCGCCCGCGATGCAGGAGAGCGCAAACAACCACTGTCCGGCTCCCAGAAAACCGCCGGTGGGATTGGTCGTTCCGAAGAGCTTATAACCGCCGTAGTAGGTCACAATCCCCGCGGTATATCCGCCGATGGCCATAAAACCCGCATGGCCGATCGAAAACTGACCAGTAAAGCCGTTTACCATATTCAGGGACACGGCCAAAACGATGTTGATCCCCATGTCCAGTAAGATCTTGGTACCGGAGTGTCCGACGGCGGGCCCCACGACAAAGTGCAGAAGCAAGGTCAGCCCGATGGCAAGAACCACCGGTCCAACGCTATCGAGCGCCATTTTTGAGGCGGATGGCCGCAGCGACTTGGCTCGTTCGGCTAGAGTCGCCACTACACCTTCTCCACGGTGGTTTTGCCGAGGAGACCCTCGGGTTTAAGGAGCAGCACCAGGATGAGCATCGTGAACACGTACACCACCCGGAGCTCCGACGATAAGTACGCACCACCGAGCATTTCAACCAGGCCGAGCAAAACGCCACCGATCATGGCGCCTCGAACGTTCCCAATTCCGCCGATGACTGCGGCGACAAACGCCTTCAAGCCGAGCTGCACCCAGGAAACATGAGCGGGCTGCTGAACTGCGACGATCTTGGCGGCTTGCAGAAAGCCGGCTGCCGCAGCCAAGGCCGAACCCACGACAAAGGTGATGGAGATCACACGATCGACGTCGATTCCCATCAGCGCCGCGGTCTTAGTGTCGTACGACACCGCCCGCATTGCGCGGCCCAATTTTGTGCCGTAGATGAGCCATTCGAGAGCTCCCATCAGGACAACGGCCACCACAATCACAATCAGGTTGACCAGGCTAAGCCGGACCCCCGCAAAGGAGCCGAGTGCAATATCTGGGATCAACGCGGGCATTTTCGTTGGAGTGTTTCCGAAGATCTTGGGCAGTTGTCCGAAGTTCTCCAGAAACAACGACACGCCGATGGCGGTGATCAAAACGTTGATTCGAGGCGCTGAGCGCAACGGGCGGTACGCAAGCCGCTCAATGATGAATCCGAGCAGGCCGCAAGCGGCCATGGCGGCCAATAAAACGACGATGAAGGCCCACGTTGGGGGCGTGCCCACTGCCCAACCCAGGAGACCTGCGATGGTGCAGGAAAACCATGCCCCAAGCATAAAGATGTCGCTGTGTGCGAAATTGATGAAACGCAGAATACCGTACACCATGGTGTACCCGAGCGCGATTAGGGCGTATAAACTCCCTAATGCGACCCCATCGATCAACGTTTGCACCAGGGTCGTCACCGAGTGCCTCTAGTGCGGGGCGGTTGCGGGTTCGACGGGAGCAGCCGTGTCAGCCGTTGGCGGCGTTACGGGCGGGACTTCGGTCGGCGCGGGCTCGGTTCCCTTCGGGTAGATCGTCGTGACGTAGGTCGGGATGCCGCCCTGCATCTTGACGATGACCGCAGGTTTGATGGCGTTGCGGTTTTCGTCCATCGAAATGAGTCCGGTGACACCCTGGAAATTCTTGGTCGCTGCAATCGCGGCGGCCAGGTCTTTGCCATCGAGAGAAGGACTGCGTTCCATCGCATCGAATAGAATTTTCGTGGCGTCGTATCCCAAAGCGGCCAGGCCGTCGGGCGTTTTATTGTATTTGGCCTGGTATTTTTTGACGAAGTCCTGCACAGCAGGGCTGGTGTCCTGATGCGAGTAGTGATTGCTGTAGTAGCTGCCTTCGATGGACTCACCGGCGATTTGTGCCAATTGAGAGGAATCCCATCCATCCCCCCCCAACAGAGGAGCGGTGATGCCGGCACGCCGAGCTTGAATCGAAATGGTCGCTACGTCGGTGTAATATCCAGGAAGGAATACCGCATCTGGCTGTAGCGCGGCGATCGCGTTCAATTGTGCGGAAAAGTCCTGATCGCCGGCCGTGTACGCTTGGGGCTCACCGGCGATCTCGCCGCCAATGGCGGTATACTCGCGAATGAAGTCGTCTTTGAGGCCGGTGCTGTAGGCTTGTCCTTGATCGAACATCACCGCCACCCGGCGCGCTTTGAGGTGGTCATACGCAAATTTACCGACGACGTACCCCTGGAAACTGTCAATGAAGCAGACTCGGGAAATCATGTCGCCAATTTCGGTCACCTGCGCATTGGTGGAGGACGGCGAAATCATTGGCACGTTGTAGTTTTGCGAAACACGCCCACCGGCGATCGATAAGGAGGAAGCCACCTCTCCGAGGACAGCGACCACGTGATCTTCGGTGATCAAACGGGTGACCGCGGTTCCGGCCTCCTGCGTTTTGCCTTGATCATCGTAGGTTTTAACTTCGAGCTTCTTCCCTTTGAGCCCACCGGCAGCATTGATTTCGTCGATGGCCAACAAAATTCCGTCGTGGGTGGACTGTCCGAAGGTTGCTTCGGAGCCGCTCAAAGAGCCGTACTCGCCGACCAGGATCGTGTCCGACACGGCCTCCGGTTCGCCATTGCAGGCAGACATCCAGCTTAAAGAACAAAAGGAAAGTACGGCAACAAATCGTCTCATGCTCATCGACAATCCTACGAAAGGCGTCTCGGATACCCTTCACACGTCGACTTGTCAACTTGTCGGGCGCCCAGTGGGAAGCGGCGAGGCGGTTTTTGGGTTAGGTTGGGCGGTCATTTGCACGCGAGGGAAAGCCAATGGGGCGCGGCACTGGTCGAAAACGGCGACTGAAATTGGTTGATGGCCTTGAGGCTTCAGACCCGGCGTTGGCGGCGGAATTGGAGGACCTCCGCCGGTACAGCCCGCAGGCGTACCGCAAACGGCTTCGGGCACTGGATCGCACGGTGCTCATTGGCGGGCGGGGCGTGATTCCGCTGCCTCACCCCGGTCGGGAGACCGATCCGGTGATTGCGGAGTCGCTCACTGCCGAGAGCGAGCCACTCAAGACCCCTGAAGAGAAAAAACGCTGATCCCCTTAAGGGGTCACCGCGGACATCCGTACCTCCCGATACAGGGCGAGGTGCAACATGCGGACAGGGATCTTCAGTCTCAGTTTGGTCGCCTTGGTGGCGTGTTCTCCTCCGACGGAGTCCGACCGGCTTTCTCCAGACCTCTTGGAGGAACTGGATAGCGCCGGAGCCGGGGATGTGATGCGCGTGTTGCTGGTCGGCGAAAGTGACGAGTACAAGCCGAGACAAGCGATGGAACGCCTGGGTTTGGCTCCCGCACAAGAGTTTGCGCATATGCCGGTTGCGGTGTTCGAGGGTTCACCGGACGATGTCCGGGCGCTCGCCCAAACGGGCTTCTACCTGACACCGGATCGTCCGATGTTTGCCGCTGGTAATGACTGCGGAAATGGACATTTTGGCGTCGAACTAACCACTGACAAGGACTTGGTGGTGCGGGCTACGGGCGCTCAGAAGGCCAACAAAGATGGCTACACTGGCGAAGATGTCGTAATTGCGTTGGTCGATTCTGGTGTTCGGCGCAACCAGAAGGACTTTCCGAAGGATGCACTGGTGGATTGGGCGGACTTTGTCGATGGACATGATGAGGACGCTCGGAAGGACCCCTATGGGCACGGCACCATGGTGGCAGGTGTTCTAGTTGGCGACCGCAAGGGAATTCGTGGCGTATCGCCGGACGTGAGCTTGGTATCTGCGCGTGTTTTGGACGACGAAGGCAACGGCAGGATCTCATCGGCGATCGAAGCGTTGGACTGGATCGTGGAAAACGCGGACCAGAGTGGTGTTCGTGTGGTGAACATGTCGATCGGCGCTTCGCCGCACGAATCGTTCACTCGGGACCCGTTGGCGTTGGCGGCTGAGCGCGCCGTTCGCGAAGGCCTCATAGTGGTGGCGGCGGCCGGTAACTACGGTGAGTCCGATGGAATGCCCGCCTATGGTGGCATTGTTAGTCCCGCCAACCATCCGGCGGTGATTACGGTTGGCGCTCTAGATACCTACGGAACGGCGATTCGCAGCGATGACCGAGTTGCGACGTTCTCAAGCCGTGGCCCTACACTGTTCGATGGGCTTGGGAAGCCCGATCTCGTTGCGCCTGGCACCACCCTGCCGCTGTATTCCGATCCAAGTGCAGCTTTGTGGGCGGAACAACCAGGTGCGCGTCTTGTCGATTATGGCAACGTGGACTTGTCTGGAGGGAAAGTCCTCGTTGCTTCAGGCACCTCTTTTGCCGCCCCAGCGGTTGCAGGAACGATTGCTTTGCTCCTCGAAGCAAACCCTAGCCTTTCTGCAATGGATGCAAAGGCCATCCTTGAGTTGACGGCGACTCCGGTCGGCGATCCAACTTGGCTAGCGTCCGGGGCCGGTTCGCTGAATTCGGCGGGCGCCGTTCGGCTCTCAAAGGCTCTCCGGAACTCCAAATCGATCAGGCCCAGCGAACGGTCAGACCTCATCGAGGGGCAAAACAATCCTTGGGGTCTGACGCTGCTTTGGGATGGGTACGACAGCAGTGATCTCGACCTTTCCTCGTGGAACGCGAATGGTGTTCTTGCCGTGGGCGACGTCGAAGGCACCGGCATTCTGTGGGGCGGGGAACTCGGCATTCGCTACATCGGCGTCCGCGTGAGCGGAGCTTCTTTGCTGGATTCTACACAGCCGCTTTGGTCTACGGATGGTCTTTGGGGCACTGGAATCCTTTGGGGTGGGGAGCTTGGGTTCTCGTCCGGACGGGTGTGGACGTCGTCGTCCACTTGGAAGAACACCTTGGTGTGGCCTGACAATCTGTCTTCTACCGGCGTTGCATCGCCGTTGTTTGGAGAGCCGGAGTTTTCAGGTCTGACCACCCCCGTGCCCGGCGCGGCGGATCCCACTCCTCAAATGCCGATGTTTGGAGCGCAGTGACACCCGTACCCATACCCTCCAAAGTTCCTCGAACTCCACGGCGGGTGTTGGTCTACGTGTTGACGGTGACCGCGCTGGGACTTCTGGGCTTGGCTTGGTCGATTCACGGCACGCCATCGGTGCCTTACACCGCGACCGTAATTCTTGTGGGAGTACTGGCAGCTTTTACCGCAACTTCGACGCTGCAAATTCCGGGAACTTCGGTCTGGTTGAATGCCGATACGACCTTTTTGGTGGCGCTGGTCGCACTCGGAGCAGGACCCGAAGCGGTTCTGCTCTCGGGGTTCAATATGGCAGCAGCGACTTTTTCGTCGGGGATCTGGCGGCAGTACCCACGGACCATCCCCTTCAATACTGCCGCGGGTATCTTAGGCGGCGTTGGCGCGGTCGCCTGTTACTACGGAGCCGCCGCTTTCATTCCCCAGCCCGTCCCCGTATTATTCGCCGGATTCGGGATGTTCGCTGTTAACTGCATTGCCGTTGCTGGCATCGTCTTTTTCGATAAAGGAAAGCTCCCAGGCAAGGATTGGCGCGACGGCCTTAAGATGACGGCGGTTGGCTATTTGGCGTCGGGCTCACTGGCTGCCGTAATTGCACAAATGTCGATCTGGCAATTGATCGTGGCGGCGCCGGTTCCGTGGGTGATTTGGCAATTGTACTCGACCTATCAAGCCCACAAGCAGGAGCAGGCGGCGCGAGTGTTGGAGCGTGAGCAAGTATTCCTTCCAACATTGGAAGCGCTGGTCGCAGCGATTGAGGCGCGTGATGAACGGACTCACGGTCATA
>SYKL01000500.1 GCA_005797785.1 Pseudomonadota bacterium
CAGCACTTCGTCCAGCAGCATCAGAGCGTCGTCGGTCATCCCGAGCATCGCCCGGATCGCGGCGCGTTGGGTGCGTGCATCGGGATCTTTAGGGTCAACGCCGAGCGCCATTTCGTTCCACTGCATCGCCGCCGATGGATCCTGCTGGGCCAGCGCCAAAATGGTCAAGCGGTTTATCGATTCGAGATCTTTTGGATTTTCCTTGATTTTTGCGAGCAGTGCTTGTTGCTCTTCGCCCGCGGTCTCGTCGCGCGGAATGGAGGTGCCGCCGGTCATCGGCGCTCCTTCCGTCCGATCGGTGGCATCGCCGGCCGCGTACCAGACCAATAGGCCGATGGCTGCCGCCACCGCTGTGGCCCAAGCAGCGCCGATCCACGCTGGCGAGACTGGAGTGTTTTGTACTTCAGACGCCTTTAAATGTTCCAGCAACAGGGGTCGAAAACGGTCGCCGAGGCGCGTCTGCTCCTCGCGAAGGGAAGCCTGAAAGGCATCAGAGAGCTCGACTTTGGGGCTCTGAGCATCAAGTGCGCGCAGTGCCTCGGCACCGCTTCGAATCAGGCTTTCGCGTTGCTGTTGGTAAGCTTCTTCGGACAATTTATCGCGATCGAGCTCGAGCGTTTTGAGGGCTTCGACCGCGCGCTCCCTCTGGGCCAAAAGATCGAGCTTACGCCCTTCTTCTTGGGCTTTCTGTTTGTCTGCCGCGCTTCGGCCTTGGGTGGAGATCGCCAGTGCCGCAACGGCCCCGCCCACGGCGAGCACCGCCAAAGATGGCCCCCAAACGGTGAGATCGAAGCTCATTCGTCCACCTCAGCCAGCAATTGGCGTTCGTAGTCGTCGGAGGGTTTTGGTGCGACGGGCGCCCCGGCCGGATTGCTCTTTTTTCGACTTCCAACCACCAGACTTCCGATCCAGGCGATCCCCAGGCCACCCACCAGCAAGGGGGCCAACCAGACGATCCAGTGGCTGGATTCGGGTGCGAGAAGCACCCATTCGCCGTAACGGGACACAAAAAACGCATTGATCTGTTCTTTGGAATACCCGGCAGCGACCAGTTCTCTCACCGTAAGATGCATTTCAATGGAGGTTTTGGACGAGCTGTCCGCAACGGACAACCCCTGGCATACGGGGCAACGCAATCCGGAAGCCACCTCCCGGGTGTTGGCGTCCACTTGATCTGCTGGGGGTGGAGGGCCTGGTTCAACCCCGGGAATGCCGACGGGTTCGGCGGCGAGTGCGGCGGTCGCCATCCAAAGCGGAATCATTCTTTTGCCCCTTCCAAAAGTTGGTTCAAGGTGGCTTCATCTAAGGGACCAACGATCTTTTTGACGATGGTTCCGTCCGGCCCGATAAAAAACGTTTCCGGAACTCCGCCGACCCCATAATCGATCGCCATCCGGCCATCGGGATCGGCGAGGTGAGGGTACGCAGAACCATTCTTTCGAAGGTAGGCGTCCACCTTCGGAATTTCGTCGCTGAATACGACACCGAGGAACTGGACGTCGGGGTATTCGGATGCTGCGGAAAGCAAGAGAGGATGCTCACTCTTGCAGGGCAGACACCAGGTAGACCAGAAGTTGATGACGACCCAGCGGCCTTTGAGCGCACTGAGCCGCCATTCATTTCCGTCGAGATCGGACTTGATGAATTCTGGGGCGGGTTTTTGCTCGAGTACCGAAGGGAGCGCTTTGGGGTCTCGCCCAAAGCCGGAGGCCAAAACCGCCACCAGCGCGCCGGTGAGCACCAGTCCGCCGACCAATACCGCAATGTTTGGCTTTGTAGGCTCGCTCACGCGGCAACCTCTGGGCTGACGGGGGCGGCCACACGTTCCGCAGTTCGCGGGGGCCAAATCGCGACGATCGTGCCAAAAGCGATGATCGCCGCGGCGATCCACAACCAGATCACCATCGGCATCACCATCGCGCGCACGGAGACGCTCTTGCCCTCCTCGCCAATTTGTATCAACGAAAGGTAGAAATCGCCGGTGAGCGTTTCATAAACGGCGGGGGTACCGATGGGTTCGGGCATGCGTTGGTATTGATTGAGCTTAGGCTCCAAAAGTCCGAGATCTTTGTCGTTTTTTCTGACGTGAAATTTGGCGACGCGGCTCTGGCGGTGGGGTTCTTCCCGCACCTCGGCTCCCTCGAAAGTGGCGGACCAAGCGCCAACCGTGACCACCTCTCCGATTTGCAGCATCGCGTCCGACTCGGCCCGATACCCCTTGGACATGGCGATCGCGATCACCGCGGAAATCACGCCATAGTGTGCGATGTGCCCTCCGAAGCGTCGGCGGGCGCGGGTGGTGACTTGAACCACCGCTCGCGGGATGCCCTCTTTTCGGGCGCGAACGCGGACCCACACCGGCTCAATAAACTCGTTCAAATTGGCAACGAACGCAAATGTGCAGACCGCGATCGACAGCAGCACATAGGGGTGCTGCGGGGGCAGAAATTCGATCCTTAGCCACGCCCATGCGGATTCGGCCGAAGCCCACCCCCACAGGTTCTCCCCCGACGTCCAAGCCCACACCGCCGTGGCGACTGCCGCAGCGACGACGGGGATTGCAAACTTCTTTAGTAGAAGGTCGCGTTTCGTGGTTCCCCAGGGGAGTGCCGGCCCCACGCCCATCAACGACACGATCGCTAGCCCGATCGGGAGCGCGAACCGATCGAAGTAAGGTTCTCCCACTGAGACCTTGCGTTCGAAGAGCGACTCAGCGATCAACGGGTACAAAACGCCGAGGAGTACGGTGAAGGTGAACAGCGAAAACAGTAGATTTTGCAAGAGAATCGCGATTTCGCGTCCTGAGCCGGTTACGATTTTGCCGATCAAGGCGAAGACAGAGAGTTTTTCGCCGGTGTCGCCCAGGGATTCGTCCCACGCAGGGTTGTCGCTGCCGTGCAATTTGTGATCGCGGAGCCCCAGCAAAAGCACAGAGCACACGAAGCATATCGCGATGAACCACAGGAAAACCGGCCCGATTTCCGATTGTGTGAAGCTGTGCACCGAATTGAAGACGCCGGACCGCGTCATGAACGTGCCCAGCATCGTGAGGAGGAAGGTGGACATTCCCAGGATTAGGGTCCAGGTTTTTAGGGCGCCGCGGCGTTCCACCACCATTGCAGAGTGCAGGAAGGCGGTCCCGGTAAGCCATGGAAGAAAGGATGCATTCTCGACGGGGTCCCAGGCCCAATAGCCGCCCCATCCCAGGACCTCATAGCTCCACCAGCCGCCCATGGTGATGCCGAGGGTCAGGAAGACCCAAGGGATCAACAGCCATCGGCGAAGTTGAGCGATCCACCCGGCTTCCAAGCGACCCGCCAGCAGGGCTGCGCAACACATGGCGAAAGGAACCGCCATGCCAACGTATCCCAGATAGAGCGTCGGTGGATGGTAGGCCATCAACCAATGGTTTTGAAGAAGGGGGTTGGGCCCAGGGCCGTCCGGAAGGGGCTCCACGGCGGCGAACGGATTCGCGACGGACGAGACCAACAACGAAAAGAATACCGACACCGCGAGCAGAACACCGAGGGTGTACGGCATGTATTCGCGGTGGGTGCGGGCGTGGGCGGTCGTTAACGCGATGACGTACACGCCGAGAATGGCGCCCCAAAATAGGATCGAGCCATTTAGCGAGGACCAAAGCGAGATCACGGTGTAGTACGTGGGCGTCGATCGGGAGCCCACCTCGGCCACGTAGGCGACCGAAAAATCGTGGGTCACCAGTGCATACACCATCAGCAGATTCGCAAGGATCATCGAGGCAGCAAAGCCGAGAGCGGCAAACTGTGTCTGCGTCCATCCGGTGGCGCTTCCGGTCATGCCGCTGCGAAAACCCAGGAGTGAACCGATGGTTGCGCAGAGTAGTGCCACCAGCACCAAGCCGCTGCCTAGGGTAGAAATCACGTCATTCCTCGGTCAGCGTGGACGCCATGTCGGGTTTTTCGCCGTCTTTGGGAGCTCGGTATTCATTGCTGTGTTTCACCATGATTCGCTCGGTGTGAAACACATCGCCTTGAAGCTCGCCTTCAACGACCACTCCGATGCCCTCGCGGAACATCTGTGGTGGAAGGCCGGTGCTGCTAACGGCCACCCGGTTGGTACCGTCGGTAACGATAAACTGGCATCCGGGGTTGCATTTCTCGAGGTCGAAGGAGCCCGCTTCCACCAACCCGCCGAGGCGAACCGTCTGGCCTTGCGCCGATGCGGATTTCTGAACGAGCTCGGTGGGTGACCAGTAGTAAACGAGGTTATCTCCGAGGCTGCCGTAAATGGTCCAGGCCAAGCCGCCAACGAAAGAGGTCAGCGCGAGGACGACGACCACCACCACGGCGATGGTCACCTGCCGATTGGATGTCTGTTGGCTCATGTTGAACCTCCCTTCGAGGGTGTATTTTCCACCTTGATAAGTAGCCAAGCGGCGTACGACAAAAGGACAAGTAGGTTGACGGCATAGGCGGCGATCACGTAGGGCCATCCCCCGGAGATCACTCCTGCCGGTTGCGCTGCAAAGACCGCGATCATGGGAGCACCAAGGGGGGAGCGCTGTTCTGTTCGGCTCTTCGTAACGCGACTCTGGCGCGCGTGGCGACCATCCAGATCGCTAGAAACAGCAGCGCTACAGCATTCCATCGTAGCGCGAGCACCATTTCCGGCGACATCGTTGAAGGCGAGGATTGCACCTGGTGAATGGAGCGCCACCAGCGGACCGAGAAATACACCAAGGGGAGCGTGGCCCAGGCTAGAACGACCGCCGCACCGGAGGTAAGAGCACGTTGATCGCTATCTTCAATGAGGGAGCGTAGAATGATCA
>SYKL01000059.1 GCA_005797785.1 Pseudomonadota bacterium
GACAAGGGCGCCGCCTATGACTTTCTCGGGGATATGCAAATCGATAGCGGTATGCAAACGGCAGGAGCGGGCGTAGAATTTCGGTTTGCGGGCGGTGCGCGCCTTCAGGTCAGCAGCGGTATGTTCTCGGCGGACGGCGCCAGCTTCGACGCGATCGATCCCGCAGAGCCGTGGGATGGCATTTGGCAGCAAACCGGCGCCGTTGTCAGCGTCCTCAACAGCTCATTCGACCACGGGGATTCGGTGTTCATCCACTACGAATCGCCGCCGTCGCATTGGGGTTTCAAATACAATGAATTGGGGGCAGTCAACGGCTACGGGGTTTCCTGCGATGGAGGCTGCGATTGGGACTCCACGAACACGGGGTTGTTGATCGGCGACAACGTCTGGACCGGCCCGTTTGGTCTGGGGGCTTTTGAGTACTGACTTGGGCGCCTCGGCAGCGGGCCGCTGCGGCCCACCGCCGACCGGGCTGTCCGGGGGTTCCGTCGCTTCGAGCGGCGCTCTCCGCGACTGCTACGCACCCCTCCCATCCCTGGCGCGATCGACGATCCTGAACATAAGATCCGCATTTCGGGGAGCCCGCTGCGGGCGGCTGCCGAAACCGGCGACCGCTGCCGATCGTCAACCCCTTTACTTCGCGGCCCACCGGGTTAGAAACGGCGAAAGCTGGAGTTTTCCCCATGTCCGTCTCCGACAAGCCCGTTCCGCCGCCCGCCGCACCGCTCGCTCCGACCACGATGCTGCAAAATCCGACGGATCGCGCCGTTCGTCCTGGCTTTCGGAGCCCACCGAATGCGGGTTCCAAGGCTCAGAAAGCGCAAAAAGGAAAGGGAAAAAAGAAATAGCCGGCTCGGAAGTAGCCGTTTATGCGGCTTGCCGACTTTCCTTTGCCGCTTGCTGTGCCTTCGCACGGCTTGCGCGGCGCTCGGCATCGGCCTTCTGTTTGTCCGTTCCTAGGTACGGTTTCCGCGTTCCCAGAATGTGGTCGAACCACGGCCAGGTGACACCCCAGTTGCAGTTCTGGTCCGGCGCCATGTGGTGATCGTAGTGCCAAGGAAGGTGCTTTTTGGCCCATTCCGGGTCTTGGTGCGACTTCTTGTGGACGTGGTAGTAGTACATTCCGCTGCCGATCATCGTCATCGTAAAGAAAGGTGCGACCGGCATCATCGGCAGAAAAAGGACTCCGGCCCCGACCAGAGCAGCGGCCTCCTTCGACTGCGAATTCCAGCTGCTTAGCGGCCGTTTGTAGTTTTCGTCGTGCATATCGTTGCGACGGGATTCGGCGTGGTGCTCATGCCAATGAAAGGCCCAAAACGATTTCTTGTTTTTTCCCAGTCCATGCAGGACATACTTGTGGAACGCCCATTCGAGGGCATTTGCGGTTACCAGACCCAAGGGGATGCCAATCATGATGCGACTCCATCAAACCGTGACCGAGTGTTCACGGTATACAAAGTGACGGCAGTGTCGTCAAGCGGTTTTTCACCTATTCGTGTTCCCGGCGATCGCCCTGGGCAAATTGGTGGTCGGCGGGATCAAAACCGACGGCAACGGACTGAAGATCTGTGCCGCGCCTGCCTGTCGCGTTCACTGGTCGTCGGTTTGGATGCGGTCACCCTGGAAGGAGTGGCTTCAGACGCTGGTATTTCGAAGGCGGCCTTTTACCGCTACTTCAACACCCTGCCGGAGCTGATGACCGCGCTGGTGGCGCCGCTTTCCGAGGCTCTTGTCGGCGTAGGACAGCGTGCCAAAGGGAATTTTGAGTCGGCGCGCGACGTCAATGACCTCCTCATCGCCTACAGCTTTCTCGCCGCGGATCTCGTGAGCCACCTCGCTCCGGAAGCTGAGCTTCTTCGCCTTTATCTCCAGGAACGCCACGGCCCCGCCACCGCGATCCGCGCCCCGGTGCACGCGCTGGCGACTCAGGTTCGACAGATGACCCTAGATCTCACCGAGCTTGTTCAAAAGCAGGGGTTCATCAAGGCGAATGCCGAGGTCAATGCGATCATCGTGCTTGGCGCTGTCCACGAGCTGATCGCCGACTTTCTCCATGGCCGGCTGTCGACGCCGCTCGATCAGCTCGCTCCGCAGATGTTGGACATGCTGCTGAATGGCGTTCGAAAGTAGATTATTCGTGAGTGAGAAACTCATGGATGAAGTACATGCGGCCGAGCGCGGAAAGCATGAAGGCCACGCCTAAAACCCGAGCCGGCACCCCGTCAAATCCGACGTTGTTGACACGCACCTCCCCAAAAGCGAGCGCGGCGGCGCCAAAGCCAAATCCCCCCGCCAGCATGGCGTATTGGGAGCCCACCCAGGGGCTCGCCAAACCCCAGCACAAAATTCCGGCGACAAAAGGCAGATATCCCATCGACACTCCACGGACCGCCACTGTAACCGGGTGGGCGCCTCGCGTTACGGCCATTGCCAAGCATGAATACCTAAGGTGCCGTCTGAAGTGGTTCCATTCCAACGGTGCGGCCAAGTCGCCGCCACCAACCATCCGTTTCCAACCGCCGGCGGCCCGATGTCCGACTGCTCAAACATTCGTGTATGCCAAAGCTCTTTTCCGGTAGTCGCTTCGATCACGCTGAGATCGCTGTCCGGAACATAATCGCCGCCCTCATTGAGCAGGCTGTGGATCCGCTTGTCTGGAACGACAATTTGTCCGCTGTCATACTTGGAATAGCCGTGCTGGCGTGACCCGCCCTGCGGAACCGCTTCCCACTGCACTCCCCCGGAAGCGGTGTCATATCCCCGGTAGAGATCCTCGCCCACGTGAGTCCAGGTTCGAACGATCAAAATGCTTCCATCGACCGTCATCGGGTACGGGATGCCGAGGCCAGCGCCGTGGATCGGAACCGACCAGGCCACCGACCCATGCGTGAGGTTCACCGCGGAGAGGGTGTGTTCGTCGAGGCCGTCGATAAAGGAGGTGGTGGTCGACCCATCGGGGTTCTTCACCGTCTGCGAGGTCGATTTGCTGGGTCCTTCCAATACTTCAAACCTACGGACCCCGTCGGTGATTGCGGTGTTCGGTGCCGTCGTGGTCATCGGGACCAACCCACCGTTTGCCCCGTCATAGGCGTGAATTTCGCCGTTGGGAAGGCTCGCCACCACCTCCGTTCCGCTCACCCACAGCACCGCCTCGATCGGTTCGGTGGTTTTCCATTGTTCGGCGCCCGAAGCCAAATCCAGGGCGAACAACCGGCGTACATTGTCGGTCCCGTGCGCCGCAACGAATACCCGATTCCCCGAAAGTACTGGGTCTCCGTCGGCAAACAGCGGCGCCGTCCACACCGGGTCGCGGCGGGGCCCCTCCCACGCCGGTCGACCATCCAGCAGGCCAGAGCAGGCGATCAGGCTTCCAAAAATTCCGGCCGCAAACCACTTTCGCATCGGGTTCCTCGCCGCCATTTTGGCACAGTGCGGCCTGGGAATCACTGGTACATCAAAATGTGTGAATTCATCAATTTTTGATGTACCACTTGGGCGCCTCGGGCTTCGCCCGACCGGGCTGTTCGGGGGTTCCGTCGCTTCGAGCTGCGCTATCAGAGGGTGTTTGCCGCTGCAGACGCCCAAATCTGGCGGCCTTCCGACAGCAGCCCCGCTCGGATGATCGGGTTTTCAGCGATCGGCGATCGCTTGGTCGGTGGGCGCACGATACGAAGCACATTTTCGGAGGGGATCCGATCGCCTTTGGGAGCAATTGGATCATTTGAGGGCGTCTGCTGAGGTTGACCCGCCAAAACGAGGGGGCGGCCGCAGCAGACCCCCTGTTTTCGGGATTTGTACACGCGTCCTCCCGATTATGGCGTAGTCGAATATTCTCCGACGTACCGCTGGGTCCATTCGTTTCGGGCGATGAGCTCAAGCTCAAACCTCCCCGCGGATAAGCTTGTTCTTGGAAATTCCCCAGCATGAAGCTCTAATTGGCTGTCGACATCTTCAGAGGCCGAACCGCCCAACGCATCGGCAAGTTCCGGATCGATGTATTCGACGAAATGGCCGTATTTATCGACACTCAGGAACACCTGTGCATCGTCGAGTTCGCGGGCGTAGAGCAGGCCGCCAAATCCTACGGACAGGCTCCCGTCTGGGGCCGCCAAGATCGCGTCGAACGGAGGGGTGAGGTAGTTGCCAGGGCTGCATTCGGGTCGTGAGCTTTCGACTATCGTTGTGAACGCCACCCCTTCACCGCGTGCGAGGGTGAGCGTCCACAGGCCGTCGGCGGGATAGGCCGTCGAGTCAGGATCCCAGGCGATTGCCCAAGATCGAGGTGCGGCGATGAATTCGGTGAGTTCGGCTTCGGAGAAGGGGAGTTCGATGCCGAGGGCGGAGGTGTCGCCGAAGATGGGGGTTTTGGGGCAAGGCTGCTCCCAGGGGACGAAGGCGTTGCAACCTGCCAGAACGAAGCAGGCAAATAGGTTTCTCATTCAATGTGCCCCAATGCCCCCGTTCGGAAGTTCGCAGATCGTGGGCCACCGTTGAAGTACTGAAACGGACCGTTGTGGTTGCCAGCGAGGATTCCTGTAATGAAGAGGCTTCCGTAGTCCTCGGTAGGGTAGCACCAAATCGCCGACCCCGACTGGCCCACCATTCCGTCTAAATTAGTACCGAGGTACCGTTCTCTACGTAGCTTTCGGGCGTCTCAACGCGATTTGGCAGGGGGTGGTACAATAGTCGCTTTCAGAGCCTGCAATGGCGAGGCGGGTCATAAGTACGAGGCAGGCATGTGTTCTCCTTGTACAGGAAGTGTCCTCGCGAGAAAGGCGGCTGTCAAACTTACCGCTGCTGGCCGATTCCCGCGAGGCTGGCGCTCGACCTTCCGCGGCGCATTCCATAGGCAGCTCGCTGGTACATCCAAATGCCGAATTATTGCGATTTTTGATGTACCACTTGGGGCCTCACCCAACTCCCTACTGCGGCTCTCAGCGCCGAGCTGCGCTCTCCGCGACCGCTACGCGCCCCTTCCATCCCTGGCGCGCTTTTCAGACAACCGGCGTCGGACATCTTCGTGGCTCACGGTACGACCGGCCCGGATGTCAGATAGTCCCGCCAGTATGCCCGACTCTTCTGCGGTGCTGAGTATGGCGGGCTCCACCACGTAATCTCCCGCGGGTAGACTCTGCAGCTCGACGGGTAGATCGGTTCCGTTCCAATGTACGACAGGCATAGGAAAAAGGTACCTATCTACTCCACGAGTGTCAAGGCACACTTCGCAAGGCTACCGCACGATCGGTGGGCGGCGTTGATCGTGGACGTGCACAACGAGGAATGCTCCCTCCTCTCGCCGGTAGAAGATCCGAAGTGGCGGAACGGGCCAACTTTGGACATGTTCACCGGTTTTCAGCTGAAACGTAGGTCCGTCGAACTCGCCCGCTGCGAGCGACTCCACGACGCGGCAAATGCGCTCTACCTCGACGTCCGCAACACTGACATTCCTCACCAACAAATACGAGTAGTAGGCGTCGAGCTCATCAGAAGCTGCGCGCGACCAGACAATTTGAACCTTGGTCATCGCCTCACTCCCCAATCGCCACCAACCTCACCAGTGGCCCCTCCGGATTCGTATCCTCCGACAGGTCAATCCTCCCATGGATCGCCCACGATCCCGTATCGGCCACATCGTCCTCGTGCCCTTCCACCCGATAGGTCTCGACCTGCCCGGCTTCCGGCGGAAACAGCACCTGCTTCACATCCCACAAATGCGGTCCAATCGGTGTAATGACGGTATTGTACGCCAACCGCGATCGCCGATCAAAGCCCACCGACCCAAACTCCTCGAGGAACGGACCGATCGCCGCGCGAATTTCGTCGGGACTCCAACCCTCTTCCTCGGGACGAACGCAACCCGCCGCTTCCTCCCAGTCTTCCTTGGACAACGCCCGCACCAAGGCGTGCAGCTCCGCCCGCACACGCGCAGTAAAAGCCCGCCGATCCGATGAAATGTCGACTTGCCGGGCTACTTCCGTTGGCGCGTCGCTTCCGTGAAGCAGCTCTTCCCACTCGGTGAGCAGGCTCGAATCCACCTGACCGAGCATCGCCCGGAAATACGCCATCAATTCCACCAAAGCATCCGACTGATCTTCGAGCGGGACGTTTTGCTCCAACGTCTTGTACACCTCGGAAAGGTACCGCAGCAGCACCCCTTCCGAGCGTTGCAAGCCCAGATCCTTGACGTATTCGCTGAACGAAGCGGCGGTCTCCGCCATCTCCCTCGCGACCGATTTTGGCCGAATCGCTTCCCGGCTGATCCACGGATGTTTGTCGGCATACGCATTAAAGTACGCGTAAATCTCCTCTCCCAGCGGCTTCGGCCAGCTGATCTCTTCGAGGATTTCGATCCGCTCCTCAAACGGAACCCCCGCCGCCTTCAATTCGGCCATCTTCTGATCTTTGGCTCGATCCACCTGCCGAAACAACACCGCGCGCGGATGCTCTAAGATCGCTTCCACCCAGGAGATCACGTCGAACGCATGGGTTGGGGAGGCCTCATCCAAGGTCGCGATCGCATCCAGCAAGAATAGCGATAACGAGTGATGCAACGTAAAATCGTGCTGCAAGGTAGGATCGAGTGAGAGTCCCGTGGATGTCCGCTCCACCACGCCCACTTGCTCCAGCTGAGTCACCAGAGTGGTCGTTTCAACGCGCAATTCCTCCTTGCGCTTCTCGGAAACGTGGCTGCGGGAAATCAAATCCAGCATGGCATCGACACCTTTTTGGGCGTCCCCATGCACCTCTTCGGCGTGCTGCATGAGAGACAACAGGCGCCCGTGATCCACCGAAAACTTGCCTTCCAACGGCTCTGGCGGCCGTTCGATCAGCTGCTGGAAGGTGGTTTCATCCCAATGCTTGTAGCCCTTGGTCGGCGGCTGCGCTTTGACCATCTTCTTGAGCTTCTTCGGATCTCCGGCGCGCACCCGCGCATTTTCGATGATGTGCGCTGGTGCCTGCACGACCACATACCCATTGGTATCGAAACCCGCGCGGCCGGCCCGGCCGGCGATCTGTTTGAAATCCCGCACTGGCAGGATCACCACCTTCTCTCCGTCGAACTTGCACAACTGGGTGAACAGCACCGAACGGATCGGCACATTGATCCCCACCCCTAAAGTGTCTGTTCCACAGATGATTTTCAGCAGCCCCTGCTGCGCCAAACGCTCCACCAACAGCCGATACCGGGGGAGCAACCCCGCATGGTGCAGGCCGATCCCGTGCAACACGTATTTTCGTACCGTCGCTCCAAACGGGCTGTGGAACGAAAACCCGCGTACCGCGTCGGCGATCGCCTTTTTCTCCTCCTTGGTGCAGTAGTCGACGCTCATCAGCGCCTGCGCCTGCTCCGTCGCGGCGTTCTGAGTGAAATGCACCATATAGACTGGCGCTTTCCCCTGGGTGACGATCTTCTGAAGCGCTTCGTGGATCGCATACATGCTGTACGAGAATTCGAGCGGAACGGGCCGGTGAACACCGCGAACTTCGGTGACCGGCTTGCCCGTTCGCGCGGTCAAATCCATGCGTATCATTTCGGTGTCGCCCAACGTCGCCGACATCAGCAGAAAGGTCGTTTTCGACAGCGTTAACAGCGGGATCTGCCAAGCCATACCGCGGTCGCGGTCTGCATAATAATGGAATTCATCCATCACCACGCTGGTGATCTTGGCGGAATCCCCCTCGCGAAGCGCCAGATTAGCGAGGATCTCTGCGGTACAACACAGGATCGGCGCATCCCGGTTGACCGCGCCGTCGCCCGTCATCATCCCCACATGTTCGGGCCCAAACGTCCGGCAAAGCTCGAAAAACTTCGCGCTGACCAGCGCCTTGATCGGCGCTGTATACCAAGCGCGGCCGAGCTCCACGAACGTTTTGAAGTGAAGCGCGGTTGCGACCAGGGATTTGCCCGATCCGGTTGGTGCATCGAGCACCACATGGTTCCCGGAAAACAGCTCTAAGATCGCCTCCTCTTGGTGGGGATACAGGGACAGTCCGCTATCCGCGACCCACCCCAAAAAGGCGTCCAGCATCTGATCGGGGTGATCGAAGCCTTTTTCGGGGATGCGTTCGTCGAGGCGGAGGGTCATGGACGGGGATTAACGCATTGTGCGACTCCAGGCGCTGACCGTCAGGCAAGGACTAGGGGCAATATTCCGCTTCGAAGTCCAGGGCGTCGTCGTTGTTCGGGATCGGTACTTGCAGGTGTCCGGAAGCCAACGCGCTGTGCCCGTTCGTGATCGCCACCCGGACATCCTCGAAGTCGACGCGAAGGGAGCCACCGGGATGCACGCAGTCGGAAAATCTGAAGCGCCCAGAGATCGTATTAAATTCGCCAGTGTATCCGATCGCTTCCATTTCCAGCCAGATCGGCACCCCGTCGTGATCGGAGGTGTAGTTGCGCTCCAAAAGCTCCCCATCGGGCATATAGATCACCAGTGCTGAGTCGATGCTGCTTCCATAGAGGGGATCGAGCTCCATCTCCAGCCGGTATTGGCGGGAATTGTGGTCTTCGTTCTGAAGCTCAAAATCGACGTCGTTCGCGCTTAGCACCGTGCCCGACATCAGCGGGAAAGAGGAGTCGCTGGAGCTGATGCTGAACTCACCCGCCGGGGGCACATAGTCGTTGCCTGAGCAGATCGAGAGGGTCGTCAAGGTTGCGGCTGCAAACGCGTAGTGCATTGGATCTCCAACACCCAGAAGGGTGCGGCGATATGCCCAAAGACGGCGGTTACAACCGTCGTTCAGTGGTGAAGTTTGGTAACCCACACCAAACGGAATCACCGTGGCAGGCTCGCGCTCCGGCGCTTTAGGGAATCGTGGATGACTGTGGAAACACGGTCGTGTTTCCGGCTCCAGCTGCCGCTGCCTCTCGCCTCTGCCGTCGCACCGCCGGCAGCTGCGGGCCGGTGCCGTACTCCCGATCATCGCGCTCACCGCCAATGCGACCGAGGAGGATCGCCAACAATGTCTTCGGGCCGGGATGAACGCATTCCTCACCAAACCTGTCAACGCTGACCGGTTGGCGGAGGCCTTCGCCCAATGTTTGCCGGCCGCGGTGCCTACGGCGGGCACGCTCCCGGAGTGAAGTTCGCAACCTGATTGCACCCCGCATCGCACGAATTCGGGTACGTCTTGCCGTCCGCGCCACAGACCGGATCGTAGATCGTCGGGCACATGCAGTCTGCCGCTGGAACGGCGGGCACATCGGGGATCACTTCCACCTGCAGAACGGGGTGTTTTTCGTGGCAGGCCGCAATTTTGGCTGCGTCGTCGCCCGCTTCGGTCAAACAACCTTTCCGTGCCGCATCGGCGGCGTCCAGCTCGGCCTGCGTCATCTTGGGGAGATTGCCGGGCGCTTTGACGTCCGGCGTTGCGGTATCGGCGACGGCGGTGTCGACACTGGGAGCTGCGGTTTCTACTGGCGTTCCTCCAGCACAACCCGCGCAGAGCAGAAGAATCGTCAAGTACTTTATCATGCGGTCTCCTGCCGAAAGTATCGCACAGTGCGCTTTCTTTGGGAATGCGACTGCAGTGGTACATCAAATTTTCAATAAACCTTGATCTTTTCATGTACCACCTAGATCGGCGGCAGTTTGCTCGTATCTCCGTACCTTATCGCGGTGATCTTCGAATCCTTGACGTCCACCGCGATCGAACGGGCGGAGGTGAGCGCATGTTCCAGATCGACGCTTAGGCCACGGACGCCCACCCCTTCCATTGAAATTGGTGTACCATCGGGAGTTTTAGCGCGGACGCGGTCGGCCAGGAGTTCGTTGGCGCCGAGGTGCAGGCCCTCATCGAGGGTTCCCTCTAGGGTAAACTCGTTCGCGTGTTCATGGCCTTGATCGTTCAGAACCGCGCCGTAGTCCGCCGTTCCGATGTCGCCATCGCCGAGTTTCAGGTGGTCGAGGCTGAGCGAGAGTCCACCGAGGTCGACGTGTTTCTCCTCGAGCAACCGGTCGAATTCGTCGACCTTGTCCTGCGTATCGATGGGTTCTTGTGCGGCTTCCGGTTCGCCTTTGGCGCGTCGCGCATCGCGTTCTGCGTTTCGGGCGTCGCGGCGGTCGCGGCGTTCTTCGCGGCGTCGGGCGCGATCGGGGTTGCGTTCGAGTTCTGCGCGGGCCTCCTCGGTGAGCTCCGCTTGGCAGGTGGCGGTGGACAGCCCTTCCACGAAGGACTGTAGGTGGATGGCGCCTTTTTTCCCGCCGCCATCGGTGTGCCCGCTCTGGAGGCCGCTAAAGGACCGCGAATCCATGGCGATCCACACCGCGATTCCGGCGACCGTGACCATCAGGCCCTTGCCATCGACCACACGCAGGGAGGCCAGTTTGGTAAAGTCCGCCAAGCTGATCGCGTTGTGGTCCGCTTTGACGGAAATGTCGTCCAGCGAAACCACGCCATTGTGGGCGGGAATGGTCAACGTTATCCCTTCCACGCCGCCGATGTTCATGGGCAGACGGGCGCTGAAGGAACCCGACATGCCGGCCAAGGGCTCGGCGGCAAAGGGCGTGCTTTCTGCGGGTGCGGCGGTCGCAGCAGCGACGGTGGGGCCTCCCACAGTGGCTGGAACGAAGCCACGAATCAGGCCAACGTGAATGCCAGAAACGTCGACGTCGCTGGTGCTCGCGCCGACAACGGCCCCGGTGCTGTCCAACACGACGCCGGAGGCGCCGGCTTGCGCTGCAGTGAGGGTCGACGTGATGCCGGTCGCCGTCGTGTACTGGCCGCCTGCGGCCGTGGAGCCGTTCACGGTGGCGATGGTGCCGTCTTTGGTGGTGGCGACTTGGGACCCGCTGACGGTGAATCCATCGAGGGCGGCTGATGTCGCCCCCTGTTGGAAGTTCACTTTGGAACCGGCAATTTCGCCGAGGGTCGCGCCGATGTCTCCGCCTCGGATGTCTACTTTGGAGTCCAAGACGGACAGTTGCTCCAAGCCCGCCGTTTGCTCGTCGTCCCGGTAGTCGGTGCCTTGCACATTCAGGTTTTGAAGGGTGGCGCCGATCGCTCCGCCACCCACGTTGACGGCGGCGGCGGTGCCGCCCACATGCTGGACCGTCCCGTGGTGTTCCCCCGCGTCGATCTGAATGCCGTCGCTGGTGAAGCTCGCCAAATCGGCGTCAATGGCCCCGTTCCGGATGTCGAGATCGGTTCGACCAAGCGACGAGGACGCCACACCCACGTCAACGCCCGGACCTGCCAGGTGAAAGCCGTCCACATTCGTGCGCGCGACCGACACGTCCTGGTGTTTGCCGCCCTCATCGACGACCAGATGGGCACTCTGGGCCCGCGCCCGGTCGACGTCCACGGCCGTGCCGTCGGCGGTGTCCACCGTCAGTCCAGAAGCCCGGGTATTCTGGACTTGGAGGTCGGTGCGATCGCGGTCCGCCTCGACGGCCACGCCGTCGGTGGAGAAACGGCCGAGGTTGGCGTCCACCTTTGCGCCATCGAAGCTCAAGTCTTGGCCCTGGGCGCGATTGGCGGTGACAGCCAAGCTCTCGCCGTCTGCTGACGAGGCGTGCACCCCCGTAGCGCTGGCGCTCCGTAGCGCTACGTCGAGTTCGGGGGTGTCCACCCGCAGGCCCTCGACGCCGGCGTGCCCCATCCACGTGGTGCCGCCGGAGGTGGACAGCTGAGAGGCGCCCAGGCCTGAAACGTTCGCCGCCCCCATCGAAACGTTGGTCGATCCGATGTCTACGTTCACACCGGCGACCGAGGAGGCGTCCAGATCGGCGCGGTGTACGATTTTCGAATCGAAGTCGCCGTACCCTGATGCGCCCAAGACTTTTGCTTGGTCGACGGTTCCAGATACCGGGCCGATACCCCCTCGAACCCCCTGTACCTCCGCCGAGTCGACGTACCCGGCCACTTCCGATCCAGCTCGCTCACCAAAGATCCCATACGCAAGGCCATCTTTGACGTCGACGCCCCAGTTGTCGGCCTCGGTGATCTGCGCGAGGCCGACCGCTACCTCTTGTGCGTCTTCGGTGGTGGCACCGCTCAAGTCCATCACTGTGGCAGTATCAAAGCCATATCCCACCCCTTCCACGCCGCGGGCGTCCACGGCTTCGGTGGTGCTGCTCGCAAAGACGTCGGTGGGAAGGGCGAACTCCGCGGCCTCGGGCTCGGGTTGGCCGGCGCGTTCGGCGAGGCGCTCGTCCAAGGTGGCGACCTTTTCGCTGCTGAGGGTGCCCGCATTGTGGAATCCGGACTTGCCGAGCCCGCCCAAGCCGGAGGCGCTCAGCGTGGCGCTGGCGCGGGTGACGGCGAGTTCGTCGGCGATGAACTCCTCGGTATCCACGCCTCGAATTTGAACGAGCTCAACGTCGACGGTGGCGATCCCTGAACGAAACTCGCGATCGAGCTCGATCCATCGATCTTGCTCGGCGGCGGTTAGGGTGTCTCGCGCGGCAATCCGAGCTTCCAAACCTTGCTTCTCGGGGAGTACCGATTCCAGATGCGCGATCTCTTGTTCGACCCAGCTGAGCCGGTCGGTCCCCACCCGGGAGGTCGTGTATTCGAGAGATTCGCGTTCTGCTTTGAGCGCATCCAACGCGTCGGCTTGCTCGATCGACAGGGAAACGCCTTTGATCAACAGGCTGTCGATCTGTTGTTCGACGCCATCGTTGTTGAGGGATTGAACGCCCTGTGGCAGCGACAACAGCGCCATCGACATCGTGAAATTCTGGGAACCACCGAAATTGCTGCGGAGTTGGTCGCCGAGCGATTTGGCGTCGCCGTCCGCCACCGCCGGCAGACTGCGGAACAGCTCTGGAAGCATGTTGCGCAAGCCGTCTTTGACGTCTTCCAATGCGCCGTCTTGGGTGAGGGCATCCGCCTGTCCGGGGGCGGCTTTGGAAGCCAAATGCAGGCCGACCATCGCCAACTGTGGGATGGTCACATTCATGGCCGAGGTGAACACTTGGATCGCGTTCCAGTCTAACGACCCCATGGACGCATCGATCCCGGATTTTGGGCCGCCGGTAGTCGCCGCGTCGAGGGTGAGCACCAGATCGTGGATACGCCCGCTGCCGGTGGTGATACGGGTCCCGCCGATGTCCGCGGTTAACCCCTCGATCGACAGGGACGGAATCCGAGCTTCGACCTTTCCGGTGGTAGCGTCGGTCGTGAGTTCCAGCTGATTCTTCGCGGAATGATCGAGTGTCATACCGCCAAAAGAGCCTCCGGCGAGATCGATGGCGTCGTTGAGATCGACGGCCACCTCACCGGTCAACGCATAGTTGATCGCACTTTCGCCAGCGAGTGCGGCCGTATTCCAGGCGGTGGTGGCCGCGTCTGAGACGGCGGTGGCTTTTTCGGACGCCCATTCCATCCAACCCTTTTCTTCGGGTTCGGGAGGTTTTTCCTTTGGAACGGGCGTATCCATCAGCACCGCATAGGGTGCGCCGCCGTCCACTTGGGCGAAACTCTGCCGCCCGGAGGCGGACATCGATTCCAAAACTTCGGAGGCGAGCCACAGGTCCTGTGGCGCTGGGTCGCTGAACCATCCGTCGGTGAGCAGGGTGCTCAACTCCTGGATTTGCTCCGCCTCGGGGAGCGCTTTGATCGCCGCCAACCGGATGTCCAGGGGGTTTCGTGAGGCGGCGACTTCGGGATCGGCCAAGAGCCAGGTGGATTCTTCTTCGGGGGAGGGGAGGCATTCGCGGACTCCTTCCATGCCGAACTCCGATCCGGAGAGCGCGGACGCATTGTCCTCGCTGACGTCGGACGTCTCGTACAGCACCGGCAAAGAGGTGCTGCGATCGCACTGCTGCTCTCGGCGCCGCCGCTCACAGGGGCCGGGGGTGAGCCGGGCGCCGGAAGAAGTTTATCGCCCAAGGGGCACCCAGGGGAGGAGGAGACCGAGAGTGTACCCCGTGCGCCGGCCTGAGGATGTCAAAGCTCGGGCATTCCGCGTGGGGAAGCGCCTCGACGTGGTGGGCGGCGTCCGGGTGCGATGGACGAGTGGTACATCGAATTTCATGCAATTTTCCATTTTCTGATGTACCAGTTGATGCGGGAGGGGAGGCCTGTAGGGGTATACCTCTGAGCCGCACCAAAGGGATGTTGTAGTGTGTTGCGCTGTGGACTGACCTTGCCCCGGTTCCGCGGACCACTCGGTTAGGTAGTCGCCCAGGAGGCCACTATGGCCACAACGACGCGACGAAAGTTCACTCCAGAATTTAA
>SYKL01000501.1 GCA_005797785.1 Pseudomonadota bacterium
AGGTCTCCCGCTGTGATCGGCGCGCTGACGGTCTTGAAAGCGGCAACGCCGGAGTCTTCACACGCCGTGGCCAACACTTCGTAGACCACGTAATTTTCGAAGGGCTCATCCGGCGTAAAGGTAGCCGACAAGCCGTCATTGGACGCCACGGAAGTACCGGAAACGTCGCCATCCGGACCGGAAACCGAGATGGACCATTCCCCTTCGCCGACCGGGTCGCTGAAGTACACCACCACGTCAGAATCCACAGGAATCGCCGCTTGTCCGTCTTCTGGGGCGATCGCGCTGACGTTGGCTTGGCATTCGGTGGTGACGTCGGTGTCTTCGGTGTCGCCAGAATCGCCGGAGTCGCCCGTCTCGGTGCCGTCGGTGTCGACGTCGGTCTCGGTGGGCTCATCGATGGCGGTACCGTTGCAAGCGGCCAATAAGGCGGCAAAAGACACAAGTTGAATCGGAAACCGCATGAAGTCCTCCACTTCGATCGCTCTCAGTTACATCCGGCGGGTCAGGCCGCAACATGCACGATGGCGACGGGCTATGCAACACAAATTTTGTAGGGTGTATCAGATTCGATACACGCTCGGTGAGCGTGGTCACTCCGTAAAAACGAAGACAGCCGCGAGCGAATGCCCGCGGCTGTCAGGTCGACCTCGCTGGCAGATCAGCCGGCGTCGGTGTCGCAGTCTTCGTTCGCGTCGATGTCTTCCTGGGTGATTTCCTGCAGGGTGAAATCCTCGACGTCCGCATTGATCGAGTCGGCGATGATCGTGAGGCACAGCATTTCGCCGTCTGCGCACTCTTCACAGCTCACGCCCAGGCCTTCGGCCAACTGGCAGATGGTGTCTTCGGCGGCGCCTTCCTGGTAGATGTCGACGATCTCGCGGGTGTCGACCGAGCCATTGAGCTCGGCACCAGCGATCGCCGAACCATCTGCGGCGAAGGAGCCGGAGATGAACAGATCCATCAACGTGATGTCATAGCCTTGAACGACGATGGTGGTGTCCTGTGGGCCCACTTCAAAGTACGGATTCTCGCTGAAGTCCGAGGTGGGGAACGGAATGGAGGTTTCGCAGACGTCTTGTACGCCGGCTGCGCCGAGGGCGCCGATCATGTCGAGGTTGTCGCCGTCGACGCCGGTAACGCCAACGTAGAGTTCGAACGTCAAGAAGGAGCCAAGGGCGCTGCCAATGCCCGCAGGTTCAATGAAACGCGCGCCGGCGATGTCGAGCTGGTAGGCGTTGCCCACCAAGTCACCCGGAGTGGTCACTGCGCTGCCGACGCTGCCCGTGGTGAAATCCCAGGTGCGCTCGCCGCAAGAATAGTTGAGCGTGGCGGTGTAGGTGGTCGACGGTGCGAGGCCCGCGTCGGATTCCCACACGAGCGTATTGCCGCGCCAGGACGTGGAACCCGCGGCTTCGGTGCCTGCGGCGTCGGCGACGGTGAGGGTGGCGCTGTCTTCGGCGGTCACCATCGTGGCTTCAACCGTGCCGCGGTAGTAGAAGTCAACCGCAGCGTCGCTGGAAGGATAGGGGGTAACGGGGTTTTCACATTCTGTAGAAGAGGTGTCGGTGTCCGTGCCGTCCGTGTCTTCGCCGGAAGTGCAGCCAACAAGGGTAAATGCAGCCAACGCACCAAGCCATACGCCTTTCAACATGTAATCCTCCATCGCACGCCCGGTGCGGGTGAGTCTTGTAGCTGAGAAAATTCACGAATGTCAACGGCAATGTCCGGTCGTCGGCCGTTATGAAGCATCCAGGACCGCGAATCAGGGCATCCCTGGCGCGGACACAGCGGCTGCGGACCGGTACGGCTTCGAGAACACTTCATCCTTGGGTGGCTCGCCGGCGGGGCGCGCCAGCAGGACGTCTAGCCGCTTCAGCATTTTGGGATCGCCGCCGGTCGCTGCAAATTGGTCTCGAACCTCTTTCGCGCGCGCGACGTCGCCGTTGGCGTGCAGCGCGCTGGCCAGGAGCCAAAGGGCGTCCGGTGCACAGTCGGCGTCCGGGTATTTTTGAAGCAGGCGCTCCGCGCGGCGCGCAGCGGCCGGCCATGCGTGACGACGTTCGTAGAATCGGGCGATGTGGAGCTCTTTTCGCGCGAGGCGCTCTTTTCCTTTGGCGGAGAGCTGGGCGACTTCGTCCCGGTAGTCCGACTCCGGAAAGCGCTCGGCAAAGCCTGTCCACTGGTTGATCGCTTGCCGTGTTGGCGTCTGATCTCGCCCTGCGAACTGGGGGGCCCGTTTGTAAAGTGCTTGACCAATTCGCCAGACGACGTAGTCGAGATCTTGGTGGCGCCGATGCAGGCGTGCAAAGTCCTCGTAGGCCAGTCGCGCCTCTTCGTAGTCGCCTTTCTTGAAGTAGACGTCCGCGATGGCGAGCTCGGCCTTCAGGGCGACCGGATCATCGCGGTGAAAATTGCGAACGCGGTTCAACAATTCCAACGCACGGGTGTACGAACCGCGTTTCAGCGCCCGCATGCCCGCCTCGTACTGCTCGGTCGGTGTGGGAGCATCGGCAGCAAGAGCCGGCGAGGCAAGGGCGCAACACAGCAGTAAGGCGATCAGCTTCACGAGCGTCCCGAGCGAGGGGGAGGATGCCATAACCGGCTGCGCGCAATGCGGGTACCGCTTGACGAGGGCCGAACCGGAACTACAGGTGGGGCTGTTGCCCGGAGTAACCGTGTCCCAGCCCGACCTTCCCGTGGATTTCTCGTCTTTTGTGGTGTCGCTGGCGTCCTCTGCGATGTTGCATCTCGGTGAGGCGCCGGATCCGATCACGCGTGAACGCGCAGTGAACCCCGTATTGGCGCGCAATACCATTGATTTGTTGGGCCTTCTGCGCGACAAGACCAAAGGAAACCTCGACGAAGACGAGGTTCGATTGTTGGATTCGGTGCTGTACGAGTTGCGCTTGAAGTACGTTGAGCTTCAGAAAAATCAGTAGGGAGAGTCTGGAATGCCGTTTTCGCTCCTTTCGGTGGCGCCCTTTGTTGGTCCGCTGCAGGTCCACACGTTCAGCTTTTCCAATGGTTTGAGGCTGAAAGTAGTTCCAGATGCGACCGCGCCGGTGGTCGCCTACCAGACCTGGTTTCGGGTGGGTTCCGCCGATGAGGTTAAGGGAAAAACGGGATTAGCACACCTGTTTGAGCACTTGATGTTCAAGGCGACGGAGGGGTACACCGACGGTGAATACATGGCCCGGTTGGAGGCGATGGGGGCGGATGGGTTGAACGCCTGGACGTGGCTCGATCAAACGGTGTATTTGCAGGCCGTCCCAAAAGAGCGGCTGGAGGATGTTGCTGGTCTTGAGTCGATGCGTATGCACCAACTGTTGGTGGAGGAAGGTCCGTTTCGGAGCGAGCTGGACGTGGTGATGAACGAGCGCCGCTTGGTCGTGGACAACGAACCCAGCGGCCAGCTGTCCGAACGGTTGTTTGCAACGGCATTTGAGGCGCATCCCTATGGAGTTCCCACCATCGGTTGGATGGAGGATCTGGAGAAGATGAACGTCGAGGATGCACAGGCGTTCTATCGACGCTTTTACGCACCCGACAATGCCACGATCGTGATTGTTGGCGATGTGCACCCGGAGCAGGCAGCTCAGATCGTCGAACGTCATTATGGGCATTTGAAACCAGCAACTCCAGATCGGACGCCTCGCCCGGTGGAGCCGGAGCAACTCCAACAAAAACGTTTGGAGCTTACCCTTCCGATTGCCGCGGATCGGGTCTTGATTGGCTTCAAGATCCCGGGGTACACCGACCCTGACATTCCAGCGTTGTTGGTGTTGGACGCGGCGCTTACGGCGGGGCAGACCGGAAGGCTTCAGCGTGCATTGTGCGACGCAGGGTTTGTGGCCGACGTTTCCGCGTCCGTGATTCCACTGCGTCAACCCTCGTTGTTTGAGTTCTCGTTCACCGTGCGCCCGGGAATTTCGGCGGAGGCCGCCGAAGGCGAATTCTGGGCTGAGTTGGCTCGGATTCGCGAAGAGGGTGTTTCCGAAGGCGAATGGCGAATGGGGATCGCCCAGTGGGAGTCGTCGACGCTCGCTCAACTCGAAGAGGCACTTGGAAAAGGGAGTATGCTGGGTTGGTTGATGACGCACACCGGCGACGAGCAAGACGGGTTGCGGCGCATCGAAGCGATCCGTCAGGTATCGCTCGAGGATCTCCGGAGGGTGGCGGCCAAGTATTTGGTGCCAGAGCGATCCACGGTGGCGGTGGGCCGCTCCGATTCGCCGGCGCCGGAGTTGCCGGTACCAGAGCGGAATCCCGTAGCTGCCTCCGCTTTGGCGTCGGTGCGCTCCCGCGCCATCGAACCCGCGTCCTTCCCGGCGGGAGAGCTGTTGGAGCGACAGGTTGCCGGCGCAAAGGTGATCCTCATTCACGATCCGGCGCTTCCGTTGGTACACTTTCGTTTGGCGTTTCCGGCGGGAAGTGCCGCCGACCCCGATGGAAAGGGCGGGTTGGCCAATCTTACGGGTCGGATGCTGCTGCGCGGCACGCGTTCCAGGGATCGGCAGGATTTCGAGGGGGCACTCGAACAATTGGGGGCTTCGGTGTCCGTGTCGGTGGACGCCGACGGGATGCTGTTGTCCGGAACCTCGTTGGCTTCGACCTGGCCGTCGTTTGCCGAGCTGGTCCGAGAGGCCGTTACCGAGCCTAAATTTGATGCGGCGGACCTCGAGCAATTAGTCAAGGAGGTTGACGATGAGCTCGCCACCCGCGGTGATGACGACGGCGAACTTGCCGGGATTGCACTTCGAGAGCGCCTTTACGGAGAGAAACACCCCTATGGCCGGGATCCGAGGGGCACCCGCCGTTCGATTGCGGGCCTGAGTCCGGAGGACCTTCGGGCGTTTCACAGCGCCTGGATTCGGGCTGGGGGGGCGGTAGTCGGCATCGCGGGTGGATTCGATGGTGGAGTGCTTCGCGATTTGGAACGGCTTCTCGAAGCGGTTCCGGGCGAGACTCCGAAATTGCCCCAACATCCGGTTCCAGCGGTGAGCGGTCGACGGCTGGTGTTGGTCGACAAACCCGAACGCACCCAAGCGCAGGTCGTGATGGGGCATACGGGGGTGAATCCCCGGGCAAGCGACTTTCACGCGGTGGTGTTGGCGAACGATGCCTTTGGTGTCGGGTTTGGCGGTCGCCTGTTTCAAGAGATCCGCGTCAAGAAGGGCTGGAGTTACTATGCCTATTCAACGCCGCAAATCCAGGCCAACGGTGGGGCGTTCCTGATGGGTATGGCGCCGGGCAACGCGGTGGCCGTTGACGCGGTGGCGCGCATGGTAGAAGTCGCTGAGAGTACCGATCGGGAAGGGTTCTCACCGGAGGAGATTCAGCGGGTTCGGAATGCCCGTCTCAACGGTCGTCCGTTCTTGGCGTCCAGCGCCCGAAAGCGTCTGGACCTCGCGATGCGCAACGCCCTGGTGGGCTACGACCGCGCCGCGGCTACCGAAAAGATGGCTACCACCACCGCGGAGGACGCCAACGCAGCTTTCTGTAAGATGTTCCGGCCTGAGGACTTGGTGGTCGCGATGGTCTGCACGGGAAGCGAGGTTCTGCCAGCACTTCAAGAGCGGTTCGGGGCGGTGGAAGTGGTGCCATTCCAGGATCTCGTTCGGGATTAGAGCCGGCACCGGCTTTGGGAGCTGGCCCGGTCCGAAGGAGCATGGTCCGTTGCGACGGCGAGGCCGCGGCCCGGCCTGTTTCCCCGCGGACCCTGGAGTTACGCTCCGCGTAGGTCAAACCGCGCCAATTCGCGTTGGAGCGAGGTGGCCATCCGAGCGAGGTCGCTGGCGGCTTTGAGGGATTCTTCTGCTCCACCTGACGCTTGCGCGCTCACGCCCGTGACACCTTGGAGCATGTCGTTGATGTGGGTGGTCGCCTGCGTGGCCTGATCGATGTTTCCGGTGATCGACTGTGTGGTCGCGGATTGTTCCTCGACGGCCGCGGCGATGGTGTTTTGGGTCGCGCTGATCTCCTCGATGATTTGGGAGATCGATTCGATGGCCGAAACGGCGGCGCGGGTATCGTTTTGAATTGCGCTGATCCGGTGACTGATGTCTTCGGTCGCCTTTCCTGTCTGTTTGGCGAGCTCTTTCACTTCATTCGCGACAACCGCA
>SYKL01000502.1 GCA_005797785.1 Pseudomonadota bacterium
GACGCCGACGCCGATGGAGACGCCGACGCGGACACAGAAGTTCAGGCCATCCCGATCGACATTGACGCGATCACTCCGGCATATGGCTCCACCGCCGGCGGGACCACGATCACCATCACCGGCGGCCCTTTCGACGCGAGCGCCGACGTCTTTTTTGGCTCAGAAGCCGCCGTGGTCAACACCGTCAATTCCGGGACGCTGACGGTCACGCTTCCGGCATCGGCGGCGGAGGGCCTCGTGGACGTGCGCGTGGTCACCGACGAGGGGGAAGGCCAGAGCGCTGATGCCTTCGACTATTGGGCCGACGCTACCGGCAACTACGGTACCGTGGGCGCGGTGGAATGGTACGACACCGTAGGTACGTATTGGAGCGGCACGCCACAAGATTTCGGCTTTTCATGGCTGTATTTCACCGAGCCGCACACGATGTCGTTCCGTCAGCTGTTCTACGCCGCCAACATCGACCAATGCGCGAGCGACTACGCTCCTGCGACGGGAGTTGACGAAATCGAAGTCGGAGCGGCAGAACTTGAATTCTCGGTCCCCAATTCTGCGTCGACCATCAGCATGCCCAGCGATGTCGACTACCCGTGGTTTTTCGTGGATGACGACATCACCTACTCACAATGGGCGTTGAACGGCTCGTATGATCTTTTGCCGATGACCACCGACGGAAGTTTCCCCGAGTTGGAATTGGAACAGATGGCGCGAACTCCCTACGCGGCCATTCAGGTGATTTCGCCCAACATCTCCGGTTCCACACCTCCGAACCTCAACAAGTCGATTCCGCTCACCTGGAACACTTCGTCCACCGCCGACTACGTTCTGGCACAATTCAACCGGTACAACTCAAGCGGAACACTGGTTGAAGTGATCACTTGCGCGATGAACGACGACGGCGCGTTCACCGTTCCGGGCGCGACCTGGACCGCACCTTGGGTGTCCGGGCAGCAAGTCAATGTGTACGTCGGACGTGTTAAGGAAGACGGCGCGCTTCTTCCCCACAACCATGCCCAGAGTGGCGCGGTGGGGATTTCCTGGGTGGTTGGCGCGGGCTTCACCTTATAGTAAAGTTGGTTGACGAAATGGATCCGTCCGCGCAACGCGCCTTAGATCGCCTCCAACATCCCGATGGCGCTGCCCTTCGGCAGTTGGCTCGGTTGGTCGTGCTGGAAACAACCAATACGCCCATCAAAAATGTCGCATCCGCCCGATGGATCGCGAGCCAAGTGACCACCGCTCTTGAGGCCGTTTCACGAGGGGAACACGCCCGAAAATGGGTCGCTTCGAGGATCGAGGAAGCCCGCGGCCAATGGAAAGACGAAACGCGACCGCTTCGTCACTGGATGCCCAAGGAAGCCGAAGCGCCGCTGCGCCAGGTGCTTTCACGTCCCTGGTCTCCGGACGAAAAACTGGTGCACCGGATCATCGATCAACCCGCGGTTCGCACCCTGGTAGCCGAGCTTCTCGAAGACACCCTCGTTCGGTTCCAAAAACGCCTCAAATCCATGGATGCCACCGGGCTCGGAAGCCTCGGCATGCGGGCTGCCCGCAAAGGACGGGGGTTTCTGGGCGGCATGGTCAATAATTTGGGTGGTGTCGCCGAAAACCTAGGCGGCGTCGCCGAGAACATTGTCGGAGCGGTCGCCGAGGAGCTCGAACATGCGGTTCATGGCCGAATCCGCGAATTCGTAGCATCCACCAGCGGCGAAGCGATCAAGGGCATTTCGCGTCACCTAGCCGATCCGAATTATACCTCCGCTTTCGGCGATCTTCGCGTGGCCGTGCTCGATGTCCTTCTGGACACGCCAGTCAAGGAACTCGCGTTGGAGGCGGACAAGCTGCGCCCGGAGGAACTCGTCGACGTGGTGATCGGTGCCATCCGGTCCACGCTTGCTGAGCCGTCCTTCGTTGACGACATGGAAGCTCGAATCAGCAAAATTCTGGACTCTGCCGGAGACGGAACCCTCGGCGCCTGGCTGACCGAAGTCGATCTTCACGAGGTATGGACGGCAACCACCACCGAATTGGTGACCCGCCGCCTGGAGGCGGTCGTCCGCACGCCCGATTTTGAAACCTGGTGGGCGGGCCTGTTCGCCGAATAACGGATCCCTAAAGAGTTCATGGAACCGCACACAGCGCGGGTTGTCATGGAAATTACTTGATCCCCATCCACAAGCTGAGCGACCATGACCCGTTCAGCATTCTGCTGTTTGGACGCGAGCATGCACATGCGTCGGTTGAGTTCGGTTCTCTTGATTGCGGCCCTGGTTCTCCCTCAATGGGCAAACGCCGGTTCCGTGGCACTCGCCCCCATGCTCGGCCCGGAACCCAAGGCCACCACCAATGTCACGTCGTTGCTTGCCTCTGAATTGAGTTTCATGGCGAACATCGATCGCGTCATCGAAGTGCCCAAACCTGCAGCCCTCACTGAACGCTGCATGTCGTTGCCGTCTTGTCTCGGAGGAATCGCCAAATCAAGCGGCGCCGATCAACTCATCGTCGGCAATCTGACCGGCGGCGGCGACAGCTATTCCCTGGATCTCCTGCTTTTCGACACTAAGACGGGCAAAACCGTGCGCCGCAAGAACTTCGCACTGCCCGGATCCGCGGAAAAGCTCGCTGATAAGATGAACGGCGTGGTCCGAGAGCTTCTGACCGACGAAGCCACTCCAGAGGAGGTGGTCGCACGAGATCCCGCTCCAGCCAAGCGCTCGCTAGAAGATGACGATGACCTCGAAATCGAGGACTCCAAGCCACGAGCCCGCAGCACCGACTTGGATGATCTCGATCTCGAGGATCTGGACGAAAAGGAAGATCCAAAGGAAAGTGCCGAGCGGCAGGCGGAAGAAGAACGTGCCGCCGCGGTAAAAAAGAAAGAGGAGGAAACCCGAGCCGCCGCCGCAAAGAAGAAGGAAGAGGAAGCCGCTCGCGTCGCCGCCGCGAAAAAGAAGGAGGAAGAGGAAGCGCGCGCTGCGGAAGCCCGACGAAAAGCCGAAGAAGACGCCCGTATCGCCGAAGAACAGCGCATGGCCGAAGAGCGCAAAGCGTTGGAAGCGCAACGGATCGCGGACGCCAGAGCTGCCGAAGAGCGACGAAAAGCCGCCGAGACGGCCAAGATTGAAGAAGCACGCCGTCGCGAAGGGGTGGTCACCCCTCCACCCGAGGATGATTTTGATCCCTCGGCGATCACCTTCGGAGCCCCCGGCTCGATCGAAGAAATCGAGGACACCATCCAGTTCGGAGCATCCGCCCTCGAAGAAGTGGAGGACACGGAGACCCTCCCGCGCGAAGCCGAAGTCGTTGCCCCCAAAGAGGAATTGGAACAAGAGGAATTGGAAAAAGAGGAATTGGATGACCTGGACGCGGAAGTTCCAGTGAAGAAGTCCAAAGCGCAGCTCGAAGAGGACTTGGACGAAGAGGAAGAGCTCGACGGACCACCAAAGAAAAGTGCGGGCACCGGAAATAGCGGTTCAAAGAAGATTCTCGCGCCCACCCGCGTACAGATCGCCCTTCGCGGCGGATACAGCCGGTACTTCGGATTCAAC
>SYKL01000503.1 GCA_005797785.1 Pseudomonadota bacterium
CTCAGCCAGTACGACGAGGTGTGCATCTGCTGCTCAGGGAGGTCCAGCTCGCCCGAGCCGATATTTTCGTTCGTATAGAACTTGATTTTTTTGAATCCCACCACACGCGACACGACGTGGACTTCGCCGTGGTGGGCGGAGAATGGCACCTTCGTGCAAGCGCTCGATGGTCTCGCCGCGGCGGGATTCGCGCTCTTGCTCGAGGAGAACGCGGCGGGAAAGAACGATGTTTCCGCGCTTTTTGTTGAACTTGATGATCTTGAAATCGTAGGTTTCGCCGATCAGCTTGTCCAGATTCTTGACGGGGCGCAGATCGACCTGCGAACCTGGCAAAAACGCCTTAACGCCGATATCGACGGCCAGACCGCCCTTGACGCGAGCCACGATGGCGCCGCGAACGACCTCATCCTTCTCAACGGCCTTGGAGATCTCTTCCCAAGCCTTCATCAGATCGGCTTTTTCCTTGGAGAGGAACAGAACGCCGTCTTCCTCATCCAGGGTTTCCAAGTAAACATCGACCATATCGCCGACAGCGATCGATAGACCGCCTTCGGGGGTCTTGAACTCATTCACCGGAATCAGGCCTTCGGCCTTGTAATTGATGTCGACGGTAACCCAGTCGTCATTGATTTCGATGACCCGCCCGGTAACGACCGATTGCTCACGGATGCCCTTCTGCCCCATGAGATCTTCAAAGAAAGCCTTGAATTGGTCGTCGCTAATGTCCGAGAGCGGAAGGTTGATCAAGTCCGACATGAGTATCCTGAAAAACGTGGGGGAAACCCACGGATGGTTTTGGCAAGGGGGAGGTAGTGATTTTACCGAACGACAGAATTGTCGCTCGGAACGGCTGATCCGACGTCCCCATCGTCGTTGAGCCGCCCGCCACGAGGCGGGACCGGAAATCCGGGCCCTCCCGTCTAACGGATTTGCGGGCCTTTGTCAATGCAACGAGGGCAGCGCGAAGCCGCCGTTGGCTCAAGCACCCGCGCCACGTGCGCGCGCCAACGCCAACACCACCTCGGTCGCCTCGCGGATCGTCAGCTGGCTGGTGTCGATGTAGACGGCGTCTTTCGCCTGGGTCAGCGGCGCTACTTTGCGCTCGCGGTCCTGCCGATCGCGGGCTTCTAAAGCAGCATACACATCCTGGTAGCTCGCCAATTCGCCGCGCCGAATCATCTCATCGTGGCGGCGCCGTGCGCGCTCTTCCAGCTCCGCATCGAGGAAAATCTTCAGCCGAGCTTCCGGAAGGACAACCGTGCCGATATCCCGGCCGTCCATCACCACCGCTCCCTCTCGGCCAAGTCCCTGTTGCAACGACAACAGCGCCGTTCGAACCTCGGGATGCACCGAGATGTCGCTCGCACCCCGTCCGATGTCGTCCTTGCGAATGGCGGTGGTCAAATCCTGGCCATCCACCCGCATTCGCAGGATGTCGCCATCCCAGGAGAACTGAAACCGCAGTCCCGCCGCCAGCTTTGCGACCGCGGGGCCATCCGTCCACGAAATCGATCGGTCCTTCGCCAACAAAGCCACCGCGCGGTACATCGCGCCGGTGTCGATGTACTGATACCCGAGCGCGCGCGCTACACCGCGTGCAACCGTGCCTTTCCCGGAGGAACCGGGTCCATCCACCGCGATCGCAATCTCAGGCACGCAATCCCTCCAGATGGTCTCGGAAGCCCGGATAGCTCGATGCCACCGATTCCGCACCATCCACCCACACCCCGCCTTCGCATGCAAGGGCCGCCACCGAAAAGGCCATGGCAATGCGGTGATCGCCGTTGGCGTCCACCAGGCCCGGTCCGCACGGACGGCCGCCGCGGATCACCATTCCGTCCGGGCGCTCTTCCGCGTCGATCCCCAGGGTCCGCAGGCCAGCCACCGTGCGAGCGACCCGATCGGACTCCTTCGCCCGAAGCTCAGCGGCATCCGAAATCACGGTGTCGCCCTCCGCAAAGGCTGCTGCAACCGCAGCGACTGGAAGTTCGTCGAGGGCGCGAAGCGCCAGGGTGCCGCCAATCGCGATCCCTTTCAACGAGGAAGATCGCACGATCAAATCCGCTTGCGGCTCTGCTCCTGCGGAGTCCACGGGTACGATCTCGATGTCCGCGCCCATCGCGCGCAGGATATCGAGAATGCCGGTTCGCGTAGGATTGACGCCGACTCCGCGCAAGCAGATCTCAGAGCCAGGGACGATGCATCCCGCCACCAAGAAAAAGGCCGCCGCGGAAATGTCCCCAGGAACATCCACATTCAGAGGTTCAAGCTTCTCAGTCGCCCCCAAAACGACGCGACGTCCGTGAACCTCCAACGACGCCCCCATCCGCGCCAACATCAACTCCGTGTGGTTCCGGCTTTGCTCGGGCTCTTCTACAGAAACACCGACGCGACGACCCGCAAGCAGCAATGCCGATTTGACTTGCGCCGACGCAATGTTCAGCGAGAAGTCCATCGATCGCAGTTGCCCGCCACGAATCGCCAATGGCGCCAAACGCCCCCCGCCCCGGCCGCCGACCTCCGCCCCCATTTGCCGCAAAGGATCGAGCACCCGAGCCATAGGCCGCCGGCGCAACGAAGCATCCCCGGTCAGCACCGCAAACATCGGCTCAGCGGCGATCACACCCGACAACAACCGCATGCTGGTGCCAGAGTTGCCGCAATCGATCGGTTGCTCAGGCTCCTTCAAGCGCACGGGCGGTCGAACCACAAAGGTATCGCCTTGTTCCTCGATTTCCACCCCCATGGCGCGCAGCGCTCCCGCGGTAGCATCCACGTCCTCGGAGCGCAATAAATTGCGGATCACGGCGGATCCGGAGGCCAATCCATTGAGCAGCAACGCCCGATGGCTGATCGATTTGTCGCCGGGGACGCGCAAGGATCCTCGGAGGGGTCCGCCAGGAACCACCTCCCAACGCACATTCACGCCATGCCCCGCTCTTGAAAACGACCCAGACGCCGAAAACGATCGTACCGATCCTCCCGCAGGGCTTCAGGACTTAAGCCCTCCAACTCCCCTAAATGCCGGGCGATCGCCTCTCCTACGTTCTCGATCACCTCGTCGCGCCGGCGGTGCGCGCCGCCAAAGGGCTCGGAGATCACCTCGTCCACAACCCCGAATTCGAGGCAGTCGCTCGCGGTAATTTTTAACGCTTCGGCTGCACGCGACCCTTCGGCGCGGTCCCGCCACAAGATCGCTGCGCACCCCTCTGGAGAAATTACCGAATACACCGAGTTTTCGAGCATCAGTACCCGGTTTGCGACGCCGATCGCCAAAGCGCCCCCAGAGCCACCTTCCCCGATCACCACGGTGATCACCGGAACTTCCAAGCGGGCCATTTCAAAAATGTTCCGCGCGATGGCTTCGGCCTGTCCACGCTCCTCGGCATCAACCCCGGGGTATGCCCCAGGGGTATCGATGAAAGTGAGAATCGGAAGTCCCTGATCGTTTGCGAGGTTCATCACCCGCAACGCCTTTCGATAGCCATCCGGTCGCGCCATTCCAAAGTTTCGTTTGATATTTTCTTTGGTATTTCGGCCCTTCTGATGTCCGATCACCACCACCGGGCGCCCGCAGAATCGAGCCAAACCGCACACCAAAGCGGCATCATCGTAGCCCGCGCGATCGCCGTGGAGCTCCACCCATTCCGTGCAGAGCGTATCCACATAGTCAAGGGTAAACGGTCGGTTCGGATGACGCGCCAGCAACGTGCGTTGCCACGGCGTCAACCCCGAGAAGATGCGCTCCTCCAATTTCGCGGATTGCAGCTCCAATTGCTCAATCGACGCGGCAAGGCTCACGCCATTCTGCTCCTGCAGCTCGCGCAGCTGGTCGATGCGTTTGCGAAGCTCCAGGATCGGGCGCTCAAAATCAAGAACGAGCTCCATTGCGCCACCTCCGACGAAAGCAGAACCGAACGCGGCCCGCGGCTTTTGTCAACCCCACAAGGTTTCCGCCGCTCGAAAGACCGGTTCCGCGGATTGGTCAACCAGCTTGTCGAACTCCAATACCCGCATCCAATTGCGCTGCTTTCGCGCAAACGTACGGGTGTCCCTTTGGGTTCGAGTGATCGCTTCCGCGAGATCAAGTCCATCCAGCACGTGATCGCAGATGTGACGATAACCCAGAGAAAGCATGGGTTTCAGCGTGCGCGGGTATCCTCGCTCAAGCAACCCCCTCACCTCGTCCACATACCCCGCCTGGATCATGCTCAACACCCGAGCATCGATGCGGGCATTCAGGTCGTCCCGATCCAACCAAAAGCCCTTGGCCTGCACGCGATCTGGTGCAAGCGCATGTTCCTCATGCAAGGAGCTCAATCTTTGACCGGTAGCGCGAAACACTTCCAACCCGCGAACCACCCTCAGCCGATCGTTCGGATGAAGTCGGGCCGCTAAGGCCGGATCCACCTGCATCAGTTCCGCATGAGGGTCGGGCAGGGCCTCCAGCTCCGCGCGAAGCTCGGGATCCACCGGAGGCGTTGCGACCAAGCCTCGAATCATCGATTTCAGGTACAGGCTGGTGCCGCCCGCCACCACCACCCGCGGAAACCTCGCCAACACCTGGTCCGCCAATGACACAAAGTCTGCTGCATCGAACGCCTGATCCGGTGCGCGAAGGTCGATGCCCTCGTGATGGACCCGGTCGCGATCCTCGCGCGAGGTCTTCGCAGTGCCGATGTCCATCCCCACGTAAATCTGCATCGCATCGGCAGAAAGTACGACAGCCTCGAAACGCTCGGCGACCTGGATCGCCAGCGCCGTTTTCCCTGCGGCGGTGGGTCCTGCGAGGATAAGCGCTTTCATCCGCCCTTCCGAATACGACGAGCGATCTCGTCCGGCGTCCAGCGACCGACGAGGCCAACTTCCGGAATCTCCTGCTCCTCCAAACGAGCCAGCAGCAACCGCCACTCGAGCGGATCTTCTGCCGAAAGCGCCGGCAGGAATGGCGCCAAAAATTCACCCAACGATCGCCCCCTTTCCAACGCCAAGCCCAAGGAAGACAGGGCTTCGGCCGGAATTTCCGCCTCCTCGGGCACCGCGAGCAACACAGCGGATCCATGCGAGCTGTCCACGTCCAACCCATATTTCAATAACGAATCGCGGTTTTCGTTGATTTTCGCGAGCGCGGTTGGCGCGACCACGCCCGTCGACGGCACCAACAGCCTCTGACTTCTAACGCGGCCTTTTCGCGCATCGGAATCCAGCAATCGGCCCGCGGCCGCCAATGTGTCCACCACCACCCAATCGCCGCGGTGTTCGGCATGGAGCTGCGAGCCGATCACCCCCAACGGGCGCAGCTCGCGCCAGATGCGTGCTGGCGTTTTCGGCTCATTTACCGTCAAAACCTCAGGTACTACATGAAGCGAAATCGGCTCCGGCGGCATCCACTCCGGCGCCGGCCGAAAGGAAGGGTCATCGTCGGGGTGCGCCGAAACCGAAGCTTTCTTGCCGGCCGATGGCCGGGGGGGGGCCGCCGGTGGGCTCGGGTCCAACCGCGGGGGCTCCATCATCGGCGAAGACAGCTCCTCCCGCGGCGCTACCCCCGAAAACAGCGGTCCCGGACCGGTGGGCCGCGCCACCCGTTGCACAAAGGCGGAGTCTTCGTTGGTGATCCGCTCTTTTGGCGCCATTTTTCCTTGCAAGGCGCGGCGTAGGCCCTCCGATACCGCCTCCACCACCGCCCAAGGATCTCGAAATCGAACTTCGGTTTTCGCTGGATGGACGTTTACATCCAGCCGGTCAGGTGCAACTCGAATCTCCAGCACGAGCACCGGATGCCGACCTTGCGGGAGTACGCCCTTATAAGCGGCAGAAATCGCCCGACGGACGACAGGGTCGCGCACAAAGCGCCCGTTGACAAACAGGTAGGTGGAGCCGGTCGATTCCGCGACATGAACGCCCGGAGGTGCAACCCACCCCTCGACCGCCACTTCGCCCGATTCGAAGCTCACCGGCACCAACGCCCGACCCGCCTCGCCCAACACCGCGCGCACCCGCGCCGGACGCCCCCCCATGGGGGTAACACGCCAAAGTTCCCGATCGTCATGGAGAACTCGAAAGGAAACCCCATCCCGCAACAGCGCCTGCCGGTGAACCGCCTCCATGCAGTGCGCGAGCTCCGTTGCTTCCGACCGTAGAAATTTCCGCCGGGCGGGGAGATTTCCAAACAGGTTGCGAACCTCGATCCGCGTGCCCACCGGGCACCCGATCGGATCCACCGAGATCAGCTTTCCACCATCGATAACAAGCTTCGTTCCTACCTCATCTTCCGCCCGTCGGGTGACGATCGAAAACTTGCTCACCGAAGCGATCGACGGCAGCGCCTCCCCTCGAAACCCAAGGGTGTTCACCGAAAAGAGATCGTTGGTATCGCGAATTTTGCTCGTCGCGTGCCGTTCGATGCATAGTAAAGCGTCTTGACGACTCATCCCACAGCCGTCGTCCTCCACCCGGATCAGGTCGCGCCCCCCTCCTTTGAGGGTCACGTCAATGGAGTTTGCACCAGCATCGAGTGCATTCTC
>SYKL01000504.1 GCA_005797785.1 Pseudomonadota bacterium
GAACCGTTCGTCTCGGTGGAGGCAGCAATCTGTATGCGGGGCTGAACACTGGCCTGTCCCTGCTTTCCACCACCCACCAGGGAGAATGCGGTCGAAGGGCCGTTTCGCACGGTCCCACGAGCCAACAGTTGATCCTCCTTTCCGACGGGCGCGCCAACGTCGGAAACACCGATCCTAACCAAATCCGGGCATTGTTGGATGCCTATCCCGACGTACGGGTCGCCACTCACGGCCTCGGGTCCGATCCCGATGCGCACTTGCTCGCGGAACTGGCCGAAAGGGGACATGGGAGCTGGGCCAAGGTGGACCAGGTGTCGAACCTACACCTCGAACGCCTACCCTTGGACGGCAGCACCACCTTCGCTAAAAATGTCACCATTGAAGTGCAAGATCCGCACCTGTCACTTCTGACTGCGTCAGCCGGCGGCCCCTACACCTTCAGCCTCGGTGATATTCGCGGAAACCAACAATTTTCCTACAATTTCACCTTCGACGGCCCTCCCCACCCCATCCGGTTGCGGGTGACCTATCAGGATGCTCAGGGGCGATGGCGCGAAGCCGTCAACACAGCCGAACTCCCTGTTACGGTACATCAACCTGGAATTTCCACGCCATGGTACGAGCAGAGCCAATGAGCACCGCCGAAACCAACTGGGAAACCTCCCTTCCACCCCGTTCGTGGCCACAACTTCAGGCCGCCTGGATCGCTGCGGTCACCTTGGCGTCGGTTGTGCTGATGTCGGCGTCCGACATCCTGTTTCGTCACCCCGAATTCAATTTGGTTCTGGCGCTCGGGTTATGCACGGCCGCAGTTCGTCCTCGAAAATGGTGGTTCACCCCAATAGGTGCGGCGAGCGCACTGGCGGCGGGCTCGGCAGCGGACATGGTCGGGATCTCGCCCGTGGTGGGCGCGGGGTTGTCCGTCGCGTGCTCGCTGACTTGGCTGCTCAAGGAACAACCCGACGCATTAGACTGGTTCAACGCCGCACTCACCGGTGTCGCTGGCGCAGGCTTCGGACTGTACCTCGGATCGCAGGGCGCCCAACTCTTGTTGGTTACCCAGGTTCAAGCGGCCGCTCAAGCCTCCATGGTCGCTCTGGGCATTTCCCTGGTGCTGCCGGTGCTCGCTTGGCGCCCGGCGCGAGACCCCTTTCCGTCGGATCGCGAAATCGTCGCCGCCCTCACCGAGCCCTACCGGGAACCGGTGTTCAAAGCCAAACAGTTGTTAGGTGCCGCACGTAGCCAGGCGCCAGATGCTTGGACACGCCGTGGCCTCGCCGAAGTGGCCACCTGGGTATTCCGTCTACAAACCACGCTTCAAACCTTGGATCGCGAACTTGGCCAGGTGAACGCGGACGAGGTCAACAAGAGGATCGCCGCCTGCGAGACCGACGACGAACTCGACGCCTTCACCCGCGAACGAAAACAGGCGACCGTTGTACACCTTCGACGCCTACTCGATCACGGCAACACCCTCCGCGTCGAGCGAGGTCGCACCACCGCATTGGTCGAATATGCCACGGCATTCCTTGAAGAAGCGCGAGCTGGCCTAGCGATCGCGCATCCCCTCCCCGGCGAGGCCACCCCTGAGCGCCTCCCCGAAGTGCTCGGTCGGCTCCGGGAACACGCCTCCGCAGCGGACGCCCGACGAAAAACCGCTCGAGAACTCGAATCCCGCTAACCCGACTTCAGCGTTTCCAGGGCTTCCTTGGCTTGGGCCGCGGTCAACCACCCTTCTCGCCACTCCAGAACGGTGGCGTCGGACCGAACCCACGCCAGCCCCGTACGCGGGCCGTGGAGCCCCCCTGTGAAGTCCACATAGGCGGCAGCGGTGCCGACTCTCCACCCCCCATAGACGGGCCGTATCGGGGCTCCCAGCAATTCGGAGAGGGCGAATACCTCTGCTCCAGCGACTGCCCACGCTCGGGTGCGCCAGAGATCGCCCGCCCACACCACGAGCCAGTACGCCAAGACCAGCAAAGGAACACCCGTCACGGTCGCCTGGATGAGCTCAGGCGTGATGATCGGTCCGAGTCCCTCGACGTTCATCGTGGCTCCACCACAATACGCTCTCCCTCTTTCGCGCACGTCACCCGCATCCCCTCGTAGGAGGACCATTTTTCGGCACGCGCATCGACCTCCTCATCGGTCCGCTCCGGCGCATGATGAAACAGCACCAAGTGTTTCACCCCCGCCGCCCGGCAAATCGACGCTGCGTATTCGGGATAACTATGCCCCCACGTCATTTTTTCCAGGTACTCGTGCTCATCGAACATGGTGTCGTACACCACAACATCGCAGTCCTTCAGGAACGCCAGCACCTTCGATTCCCTAGGAATTTCCTGCTGCCCCGCAGCGACGCCCTCTCCCGGCCGAGCAAACGGCGCGGTGTCGGTCAGGTACGCCATGCTCTTCCCGCCCACTTCGATCCGATATCCTAAGGACCCACCTGGGTGATTTAGCGCCAAGGCCTTCACCTCAAATGGCCCACATTGAAAGGCCGGCCCCGGCCGAACGGCTTCAAAATCCACCTGAGAAGGGAGTTCTCTGAGGCGCGTCGGATGGTACACGCCATTGAGGTAGCGTGCGATCTTCTCCCGCGCCTCATCGGCCGAATAAGCCGGAACCGTGACATGAATCCGATATCCCGGGGTGTAGATCGGTAAAAAGAAAGGAAATCCGTACACATGATCCATATGAAAGTGTGAAAACAGCAGGAACAGCTCGCGCCCAGGCTCGCTGAGCAGCTTCCGACCCAACTCCCGCGCTCCTGTACCACAGTCTAAAACAATGGGAGGTGCGCCATTTTCACGAATTTCCAAGCACGAGGTATTCCCTCCCCATCGCCGGGTGTGTTCCCCCGGTGTAGGTATCGAACCCCGAACACCCCAAAACCTTATTTCCAATTTGGTTTTGCCGCGAATAGGAAGGGATGCCGCACCAAGCGGGGCCCTGGCGAATCGTACCGCAGCTTTGTTCGCGGTCCAAGCCCCCGTGCAAAGTTCGTTAGCGGCCGGAACCCCACGACGGGCAGCGATGCGGCCTGTCCACTCCCACGAATTCGTCCGTTGTTCACATCGCCGCAACACCGCGCGCTGGACCTTCAACACCCCCACAACGCCCATACGACCTATCTTACCGTCGGAGGCTGCGATGGACATGGTGTACC
>SYKL01000505.1 GCA_005797785.1 Pseudomonadota bacterium
CGCCAGTGTTGCGTACCTTCCCGGAGAAAAGCTCGCTGGATTTGGGAGCATTGCAAAAGTGGTCCAGCACTTTGCCAAACGTCCTCAGCTGCAAGAGCGGCTGGCCGATCAAGTGGCCACCGTGCTCTGGGATGTGCTTCAGCCGCGCGGTTTGGTCGTCCGGTTGGTGGCCCGCCAGATGTGCATGGAGATGCGGGGAGCGCGGGTCCACGGCGAAGTCGAGGTGTTAGCGGAAAGAGGTGCGGTGGACGCCCATCTTCGGGACATGGCCAGGGTGACCTGATTGCCGAGGTTGAGCCTTCCGTTTGTGTGGTTGGACACGCTTTGGATTCAAGTGTCCGGAACCCTGTGCAACATTGCCTGCAGACATTGCCTCGTTTCCGCGGGTCCCAAAGTCGATCGGCATCGGATGTTGTCTGCCGATGAAGTAGTAAAGCTACTTGACGACTGCGAAGGGGTTCGGGAAATCTGGCTCACCGGAGGCGAGCCGTTCTTGAACCCTGAGATCCTCGCGATCCTCGATGCTTGCTTGGAACGGGCAGCCGTGGGCGTGCTCACCAACGGGATGCGGATCGACGAACCGATGGCTCGGGCGCTCGGCGCTCGCTTTCGAGAGGCGGCCCACAATCTGGAGATCCGTGTATCGCTCGACGGCCCGGATGCGGCTGCCAATGATGCCATTCGTGGGCGCGGAGCATTCCTCGCGGCGATGGGAGGTATTTCTCGATTGGTGACAGAGGGGGTTGAGCCGATCGTCGCGGTCACCGGTTTGGAACCTGAGAAAAAGGTTGAAGAATTTCATAAAATGCTTCGTTTGATGGGTGTTTCTAGACCGCGGGTGAAATGGATCCCGCCGTTCAAGGTGGGGCGTGAGGTGGCGCGCGGCGGAGGATATGCGCCATTTGAAGGCTTGAACTCAGCCCAGGTGGAGGAGCCTGAGGCTCCACACCGCCTGCAATGCGGAACTTCGCGGACGGTTACTTCGCAAGGAGTGTTCCCTTGCCCGATTCTCATCGATGAACCGAGTTTTCTCCTCGGTGCGCGGGTGTCGGAAACCTTGGTGCCCCATCCGGTGGATCACCCCGCCTGTTCAACCTGCTGGGAAACGGGATTTTCATGCAGCCGGTGATCGCTGAACGCCGGGTGGCGTTGTTTGGCGGCGCCTACAGCAATTGGCGGGCGCTCGATGCAGTGCTGTTGGACGCTCGCCGAAGAGGCGCGGACGCGGTCGCGTTTCTTGGCGACGCGGGCGGGTTTGGAGCGCACCCGGATCGCACCATCGAACGTCTCCGTGAAGCCCAGCTGATCACCGTTCAGGGGAATTATGATGATTCGGTGGGGAATTCCCGGGAGGATTGCGCCTGCGGGTACACCGATCCTCGCGACAACCGGTTTGCACAGATCTCTTACGACTACACGCTCGCGAACACCAGCGATGAAAGTAGACGTTGGCTATCAGGTTTGTCAATTTCTAGGCAAGTAATTCTGGGAAGGCACCGCATTGGATTGTACCACGGGTCCCCGCGCCGAACGAATGAGTTTCTGTGGGAGAGCACGACCCCCCTTGGTTTTATTCGCTCCCTGTGTTTGCAGGAGGACGTCGACCTGATCGCATGCACCCACACGGGTATCCCTTGGGAGCGCCGGTTGCCCGACGGAAAAGGGCTGATCAACGTCGGGGCGATCGGTCGGCCGGCGAACGATGGCCGAACGTCGGTTTGGTACACCTTTCTGGAGTTGCAGGGAGATCGGGTGGTAACGGAATTTGTGCCGATTGAATACGATTGGCGAGGGTTGGTCGAGGACATGGCGGCGGAGGGCCTACCGCGCGAGTTCGCGGAGACCATTGCGACCGGATGGTGGACCACGTGCCTTGAGATCTTACCGTCGAGAGAGCGTTTTCGCGGCCGGTTCTAGATAGTCAAATCGCTTGACCATCGGTCCAGAAAGCGTCGCTGCTCGGAATTGATGCGCACTCGGCGCCCGCGTTGGATCAGCTCGTAAGCGGCTTTCCAGTCCTGTGAAACCCCCTGATCGACGAGGGCAGCCGCAAGAGCGGTGGCACATCGTCCGCGTCCATGTGCGCAATGAACCACGATTTCTCGGCCCTGAGCGCGCTGATCGCGAACGAATGCGATCGCTCCGCGCAGGTGATCCGGATGCGGCGCCTGTCCGTCCCACGTGCCTGCGCAAAAGTAGGGTGCTTGGTGCCTTCTGGGGAGTTCCGCCGTCATATCGAGAACCGCCGCATTGGCGGGGAGATCGGAATCTTTCGGCCAGCCGCCGAGCCAAAAGCCGGGAGATATTGGGCTTAGTGGAGGATCGCCGGACAGCCAACGGTGCAGGGTCGCGCTGGTACGGCAATGCAGGTGCCACGGCCAGAACAACACCAACGACAGCCAGGAAAGACGACCATCCTCGGTTTTCGAGAACCACTCTGGCCGGCGCACCACATAGCCGAGTGCGACGACGCCGGTTGCGGCGGCCATCCACGCCAATGGCAAACTCCAGGGAGTAGGCGCGTACCACGCGCCGACCGCCTCCAGCAGCGCTGCCGCACCGATCGGGTATTCATTGCGCATTTCCCCAGCTTAACGCGTCCGCGGTGCGGATGCGATAAGGCGGCGCATGATGCGGCTGTGGGTGGCAACAGGGGAAGCGAGCGGAGATCGGCTGGGCGCGGGCCTGATCGAGCGGCTCCGGCTTCGTTTTCCGGACCTGATCGTCCGCGGGATCGCCGGTCCAAGGCTGCGATCGCTTGGGGTTGAAGGTCCTTTTGGTGCGGAGGAACTGTCGGTCGCGGGGTTGCTTCCGGTCGTTCGTCGCCTGCCAAGCCTGTTGCTACGGATGGAACAAGCGATCTCCGATGTTCATCGATTTCTGCCTGATGTCGTGCTCACCATCGATAGTCCAGGATTTATGGCGAGACTCGCGAAGCGTCTCGATCGCGAATACCCTCTGGTCCACTGGGTCGCGCCGCAGGTGTGGGCGTGGCGCCCCGAGCGTATTCGCGCTTTTTCCGATCCGATCGACGGATTGATGTGTTTGTTCCCGTTTGAGCCCGCTTGGTTTGCGGGTTCCGGGGTTCGCTGCAGTTGGGTCGGGCATCCGCTGTTGGAAGGGGTGGTTTCCCGCCCGATACCGCCCGGTCCTCCGCGCATCGCGCTGGCACCCGGTTCGCGCCCGAGCGAGATTCGAGCACATTGGCCTGTCTTGGTTGAAACCGCCAAACAGCTTCGGGCTCGGGATCCCAAAGTGAGCCTGGTGGTGCCGGTGGCGTCGACGGTACAAGCCGCTCAATTGAGAGGAATTTCCGCAGATTTGGTTGATTCGGTGCACGATGCATGCGAGGGAACCCACGCCGCCGCCGTCGCGCTTGGAACGGCGACACTGGAGTTTGCGAGCCGAGGAATTCCGATAGCGGCGGTGTATTCGCCGGATCCGCTCACGCGGTGGTGGGCCAGCCGCCGGTTGCCGAGAGGAGCGGCGTTGGCGCTTCCCAATTTGTTGGTCGGACGCCGCGTGGTCCCGGAAATGATCGGCGATCTGGATCCGGCCGTGCTGGCGGATACGCTGCTCGCGTTGACCGGCGAGGCGGGGGAGATGCAGCGCTCGGCGTTGTCGCAGGCTTTTGTGGACCTCGGGGCAAATGCCTGGGAGAGGGTCGCGGATGAGGTGGACGCTTGGTTGCGAGGTCGGCATGTTCAAATCCGGCGTTGATCGAGCGGCATTGTTGTTGGCGCTTGGCGTATTTACGATCAAGGCGGGTTTGGCCGGCTACCTGGGATTGATCGCGGATGAGGCCTATTTTTGGCTCTGGTCCAAACAATTGGCATGGGGCTACTACGATCAGCCGCCGTTGATCGCCTGGTTGATTGCATCCACCTCGTGGTTAGGGCGGGAGGAGGCGGGGGTTCGGTTGACGGCGCTTCTGTGTTTCGGGATCGCGTTGGCGGCCTTGTGGCCGCTCGCGACCGAGCGCCGGTTGTTGGTGTTGGGAAGCTGCCTTCCGGTGATTTTTGGACTGACGCTCCTGGAAACGCCCGATGCACCCTTGATTGCGGCTTGGGCAGTGGGATTGTGGGCGGCGAGTCGCGGGAATTGGTGGTTGGCAGGGGTTGCGTCCGCGGCCGCCATACTGTCAAAACATACGGGGATCTTTCTTTTTCCACTTCTCGTGCTGGGGGCGCGCGGCTGGCGCGATCGGCGCATGTGGGGAGGGGCAGGGTTGGCGTTGGCGTTGCTTACGCCTCATCTTTGGTGGCTTTCGCAACATGAGTGGGTGACGGTCGCCTTTCAGTTTCGTGAAGGATTGGTCTCCGAGACGCCCCCCGGGCTCGGTGGCGTAGCGCAGTTTGTTGTTACTCAAATGGCGGTTGGAACACCGATCCTCGCATTGACGGCGATGGTCTTTTTCGCGAAAAGGGAGAAAGATCTTATTGATCGCCTCGCATTTTGGACCTCTGTTCCGCTGTTCGCGTTTTTTGCAGTTGGCGCGTACTTTGCGCCTTCCGAAGCCTATTGGACCGCACCTGCCTGGGTGGGGGTGTGGCTGACGATCGCGCGGCCGCCCGACCGAGGTTGGCGTGCGGCCTGGGCTTCGGTATCGACCGCGGCCTTGGTCACCGGCCTTTGCGCTGCCCACCTCCTCACGCCGCTGTGGCCGTTTGAGGACGATCCAGCGGATGAGTTTGAGGCGGGGCGGTCGCTGGGCGAAGCGGTGGTCGTCTGGTCGTATCCCGTGGGTTCGGTGCTTCATCCGCCGGCTCCGGCGAAGGCGCTGCCGGTGTGGACGGAGCGCTATCAGGAAGCTGCTTGGATTGCCTTTTATGTCGATGTGCCGACCGCTCGTGCACCGGGTTGCGGACGGCCGGACCAATTTGACGTCTGGGCGACCCCGAATTGGGAAAGTGCTTTACTATTGCGCCCCGCGCGCGGTGGGGACTCCACGTGCTTTGACGCTGAATTTCCAGATCGCTCGGGGCCAACGGTGGTTCAACAGCGGCGCGACGACGGGAGCATCGCCCGGCGTTGGCAGATCTATGAGGTCGCGCGATGATCGCGCGGTATTTTGGTTTGTTGGCTCCCTATCGTGGGCGCCTTGCGCTGGCGGTAACCCTGCTGTTGGTGGGCGGGGCGCTGCCCGTGGCAGCGATTCTATCGGTTCGAGCGGCGTTGGAAAGCGAGCGCCCCGGACTTTGGCTGGCGGCGTTCGTGGCGTGTGGCTGGTTGTATGTGGGTTTGGGGGTGGCACGAACGGCGATTACTCGCCGGATTGCGGTGCAGCTGTCGTCCGCGATGCGCGCCCGCGTCCTGCAGCGGACCTGGGCGATGCCGGCCAAACAAGAGCAAGGAGCTACAAGTTCGGCGGCATTGGAGGATGCCGAGGACTTGGCCTATGGCATTTCGGCGTTGGTCACGGCGATTCGGAACCCGGTGACCGTGTTGGGTCTTTTGGCCGGAGCTTGCTGGATTTCTCCCCTGGTGACCACCGGTTTGCTGTTGGCTCTGCTTCCATGGGCCGCGGTGGTGGCGTTTGGCGGCCGGGGTGTGAAAAAATGGTCGGAAGAAAGCAGGAGACAGCGTGGTGCGCTGATTGACTTGGTGCACGAACAGGTCGCCGGAGCGCGGGTGATCGCCGCGTTTGGTGTGGCGGCGTTCGAACTCGAGCGTTTGAACGAACAGGATCGCGCGGATGCGGAAGCGCGCTGGAAATGGGAGGTCGGACGGACGCTTCCAGGGGCGGCGGCCGAAGCGATGGGAGCGGTGACTGCGGCGGCGGCCGGCGCCTTTTTGTTGTTGCAGGCGTCACTCACGGCGAGCGACCGGTTGACGATCCTGTTGTGCGTGATCGGTCTGGCGCGTCCGATGTCGGGGCTCGCCGAGGCATGGTCCTTGGCGCAAAGGGCGTTGGTGGCTCTGGAAAGGCTGACCCCTTGGTGGGAAGGAGGAACACCAGCTCGTCAACCTAGTTTACTATCTGGGGATTTGGTGTGGCGCGAGGTTTCTGTGACCCGGGACGCCTTCCGGATGGAGGGGGTGAGCCTCTCCATACCTAGGGGTGAATGGTGTGTATGGTTGGGCGCGAATGGGGCGGGCAAGTCCACCTTGATGCACACGGCCCTCGGTTGGGTGGATGCGAAAGGGTCAGTCACCTTAGCCAATGTGGCCCTGGAAAGCCTGACACCCAGCGAACGGACGTGCCAATTCGCATGGGTGCCCCAAGAACCAATGTTTTTTGGCCGAACGGTTCGAGAAAACCTCTGCTTGGGAAGGGAGATTCGCGAGGACCTGCTGAAAGAGGCCCTCGACGCCGTGGGGTTGCAGCTGGAACTGGATCGCCCGTTGTCGGAATATGGACGTTCGCTTTCGGGCGGTGAACTTCAGAAATTGAGCATCGCACGCGCTTGGGTCTCCCCGGCGAAGGTGTGGTTGTTGGATGAGCCCACCACCGCGCTGGATCCGGAGGCGGAACGGGGATTTTTGGAGGCGGTCGGCAGGCTTCGTGGCGACCGGACGGTGGTGTTCATCAGCCACCGAACGACGGTATTGGAGTATGCGGATCGCGAAGTGCGGTTTGAGGCTGGCCGGGTGGTGGGAGATCGAAGGCTGTGTTGAACCTCTTGAAAACGGCATTTCTACCAAGTTGGGCGGTGGCGACGGCGGTGTACCCGCGAACCCGACCCGGATGGTCAAGGCGGGTGGGATGGGAGCTTCCGGCCGTTTCTCCTGGTGTTTGGTGGGTGCACGCTTCCTCTTTGGGTGAGGTGGGTGCCGCAGAACCGCTGGTATTGGCGCTGTCGGGGCCCGTTTTACTCACGGTCGACACCGAGGAGGGCCTGGCGCGGGCGTCCCAGATTGCTTTGGGCTCGAAAGGGAAGGTTACGGCCGCACTTCGCCCGATGGATCATCCGTGGACTTTGGCGCCCTTGTGGGCGGACGCGCGCCCATGCGCGGTGATCTTCGTGGAAGTCGGTTTTTGGCCGGCACTGGCAGGCTTGGCGCGCTCGGCCGGAGTGCGGGTGATCCGCGCCAGCGTGGCCGCAGGGGCCGCGACCCGGCGTCTTCCTTGGCTCCAGACCTACTTTCGTTCCGATCTGCTCATTGCGAGAGACGCTGAGAGCGCGGCTTTCTTCCGAAAGTGGACGTCCGGTCGCGTGTGCGTGGGCGCGGACCTTAAGGGGGATCGCGCCGTTCCAGCCCAGACATTTGCTTGGCGGCGGCCCTTTGTCGTCGCCGCAAACGTGCGTCCATCGGAGTTTGCTCCGGTGCTGAACGCCTTTGCCGGATGGCGCAAAGAGGAGCCGGAGCTTGGTCTATTGCTGGCGCCGAGGCATTTGGAGGAACTCCCGTGGGGGACGCTTCCGATTTCTGCGGTGCGCCGATCGACGTTTACAACGGAGGTCCCGCCCGAAACGGCGATAGTGGTGCTCGACACCTTCGGAGAACTCGCGGGCGCGTACGCGGGCGCCAGAGCTGCTTTTATCGGTGGAACGTTCGATTCGAACGTTCAGGGGCACTCCCCGGCGGAGGCGGCACGCGCCGGGGTGCCCGTGGTTCACGGACCGCACATCGCTAGCCAAGGGAGCCTGTTTTACGACGTCAAGGGAACGCTGTGCACCGACCCCGCGGATCTGTTGAACGCGTGGAAGCGGGCGGCGAACCGGCCGGTCGCGGCGTGGTCAAACGGTGCAGTATCGACGACCCTGCAAGCGATCGCCACCTTGGGCACGCTGGGTCGAGCGCCGGAAGCTGCCCCTCGGCCCTGGTTGCGGCCTTTGGTGCCGGTTTTTGGTGCCGTATCAAAAAAGAATCACCGCCTTCATTCCCGACTTCCGGTGTGGGCGGTGGGCAGCGAAAACGCTCGTGGACCCGGGAAAACGAGCACGGTGATCTGGTTTGCCGAGCAACTGCGTCAGCGAGGTTTCCGGCCAGGGGTGTGGGTTCGTGGCTTAGGTCGCCCGAAACGTGGTGCGGGGCGATCTTGGGAGTCGGACGAATGGGCAGAACTCGGTGATGAAGGTGCGTGCATTGCACGGCGAGGCTTGGCCGTGGTCGCTTGCCGTCGGCCGCAGTGGGCGATGGAGCTCTTTGATCGGCACGGTTGCGATGTGGTGTTGCTCGACGATGGGCTGGGATATCCCTCGGATCGAAGGATATTGGTCATAGATGGCAGGTTTCCAGCCGCACGCGGCCCGATGCCTGTGGGAGAATTTCGCGGCCCTGCGGGGGAAGTTGACCTTCGGATCGCTCATTTTGAACCCCGGCCGAATGCGTTCTTTGCGGCGCGCAGGTCAGGGCCCTGGCGGCGAGGAGAAAGCCTAGTTGAAATTACCGGTCCCGTTGCCCTGTTTTCAGCGGTGGCGAGGCCACAGGACTTTGCAGCGACCGCGGGACTTCCGATCGCTCGGACGCGTTTTGGGAGGGACCATCAACCGATTCGTTATGATCTTGCGCGAGAATTGTTCGATTGGGCGGGAGAGCTGCCCCTGGTGGTGACGGAAAAGGAC
>SYKL01000506.1 GCA_005797785.1 Pseudomonadota bacterium
AAGATGCGCTGATTGGAATCGACCCGGGCGCGCCCGAACGCGCCGCAGCCACCCGTGCCCTCGCCGATATCTTACTTAGAACCGGCGATGTGAAGAGCTCCGAGCGCTTGTGGGAAGAGGCGCTGGACATCGCCATGGCCATGGCGTCCCGCGATGGAGAAGCTCGGGCGCGGAGAGGTCTTGCCCATGTCCGGGGTTTACAGGGGCGTTTGGACGAGGCGACCCGTCTCCTGGACGTCGCGGAAGACATGCTCAATGCCGGAGGCGATGACCGCGTTCGCGCTGGGGTTTTAGCGCGCGGGATCGAACTCGACGGCGCCGCCGGACGTTATGGCAACGCGATCCGCCGCACAGAAGCGCTGTTGGACTTGGTCCGGGACCGAGAACTCGAGGAACGTTGCGCCGAAGCCTGGGCGTTGGTCGCGGAAATTCGGCTTGCAGTCGGCGAAAAGGAGATCGCTGCGGAAGCGGTGCGCCAATGCCTGACCCATGTTCGAGTGCTGAGCAACCCCGACGCCAGCATTCGCGTAGCACGCGTTTTGGCCTGTATGAATCAGACCAAGGAAGCACTGGCGGCGTTGCCGCGGCCCGAGCAACTTCCCAACAATCCCGTCGACGATCCTGCGGCACAATTGGCAGCGTTGCGGGCCCGTTTGTTGGCACCCGATGATCCCAACACGGCCCGTGACCTGATCACCTGGCTCGGTTCCCGCACGCCACCGTTATTTTCCCTTCGAACCGGCCCTTTGGCACTCGACATTTGCAGCGCGCTCTGCCAGTTAGGCGATGCCGACGGCGCCCGAAAGCACATCAAGCGCGGCCTAAAAGCCATGCCCAATCCCGGCTCCGACGGAATCAGCCTTGAGTTGTTGTTGCAGCTGCATCGGGCCACGCCGGATCCTCGAGTCCTCGCCGCCGCTGGCCAGCTCGCGCGCCGCATCGCTGGCGCGCTGCCGCCAGCGCTCGCTGCGACATTCAGCGCGCGTCCGGAAATCGCAGCGGCACTCGCCAGTTTATAACACGCGATCCACGAATGTGAATCGACTCAAACACCGGCAGGCTTTAGTATGGCGGCCATGGAACCACCGAAGACCACCGAAGAACCCCTCGTCATCGGCGACGTCGCAATAACGGCGGGGATGCGCGTTGGAAACTATATTTTCGTTCGCGAGGTCGGAAGCGGGGGCATGGCCCGGGTCCTATTGGCGAAAGATCCCGCAGGCGAGCTCGTTGCCTTAAAAGTGCTTCGCAAAAGCCGCTTTAAGAACGGGATGGCGCGTTTCAAGCGCGAACACAAGGTATTGTCGAGCATCCACCATCCGAATGTCATTCGGGTGGAGGCGTACGGGGATGTGTTCGGGCACCCTTACATCGCTATGGAGTACGTCGACGGGCCGGATCTACACACCTTGATCCGTAGTTTTCGTGGATGGGATGAAGCAAAACGCTGGCAACGGATCGAAGAGATCTTGGTGGACCTGTGTCGTGCGCTCGCGGCCGTTCATCGTCGCGGGCTGGTGCATCGAGATCTAAAACCAAGTAACGTCCTTATTAATCGCGACGGAATCTGCAAGCTCACCGACTTCGGAATCGTCAAGGACCTTGACCCTTCAGCCGATGCGCAGATGAGTACAACCCTCGTCGGAACCTGGGCTTATGCTTCGCCCGAGCAGATCTCCGGCCAGCCGATCGATCACCGATCCGATCTGTACAGCCTCGGCGTCATCTTGTTCGCGATGCTCACTGGAAAACGTCCCTTCGTCGCCAAAGATATGGCAGGCTATCTGCAGCTGCACCGCGATCGTCCGGCCCCGGCGCCCCGGGACATCGATCGCAATGTTCCCCTTCATCTCGATGAAATTTGCCGCCGGCTGCTCCAGAAATCGCCGCGTGACCGGTACCAGAGCGCGCAAGAAATCCTGTACCGCCTGGAGGCTGAGGAGCGAGCGCCAGGGTTCCTCCCCCCTCAAAGCGAAGGTTGGCACCCACCTTTGGTTGGGCGAGATCTCGAAGTCGAAGCGATCGGAAACGGCGTTGCCGCGTTGACCGACCGCCGCGGCGGGGTGATCGTCCTCGAAGGCGAAGACGGCTCCGGTCGCTCCAGACTGCTCGACGTTGCGGCAGAAAGAGCCCGTTCACTGGGCATTGTATGCTACAAAGTGGAGCTCGCTCCGAATCTGACCGCCTATGCCGCGGCCCTCAAACTCGCCAAGGATCTCGCAAAGGACCTTGATCTTCGCGTACCCGTGGAATTGCGCGCAGCCCTCGAAATGTTCACCGAGGGAGAGGCGCCCCGAATCGACCCCCGCTACGCCTTCTACGACGGCCTTCGCGAAGGTCTGATGCGTCTTTTGGAAGAGCGTCCCGTCCTATTGCTGGTGGACGACCTTCACGAGGCCCACGCGCGCGACATCGATCTGATCGGATACGTGATTCGTACGTTGATCGCTCGAGAACAGCAGCCTCTGTTGGTCATCGCGACCGTCCGACAAAAAGCCAGTACCATCGCCGATCAATTCGCCGCAGGTGAGGCCCTCGGCATGGAGCCCCAAACCATCCTCGTTGGGGCACTTTCGCGAGAAGACATCGCCGCGATGGTATTTGACCTGGTGGGAGAATCGCTCAGCGCCCGCCTCTTAGCCCAACGCCTGCACAAGGAAACCGAAGGAAACTCCTACTTCGTTACCGAATTCTTGCGTTCGCTGATCGCGCAGGGGGTGATCGCCACCGACGAAAGTGGACGACGAAAGCTCACACGCGAACAAGAAGAAATCGCCACGGGCCATTTGGAGATCCCGCTGGGCGTTCGCCAGATGATGAAAAGTCGCCTCGAAGGCATAGGTCCACAAGATCGGGTGGTCCTGGAGGTCCTCGCTGTCGGCGGGCGAGAGGTCGATCTCGACGTTCTTCTAGACGTTTTGGACGCCGATGAAGAGCTGATCCTCGACTCGCTGGAACACCTGCTTGCAGCGGGTATCGTTCGCGAAAAACGGTCGGCGGACAAGGTCTATCACGCCGTCACCCACCGAAAATTTGCGGACGTGGTGTACCGCGATCTTCCACCCGAGCGCCGCGCACAACTGCACCGAAAAATGGCCGCGGCCCTGGAGCTTCACCACGCCCAAAATCCCGCCGCCCTCGAGATTGTGGGTGAACACTACCGCCTCGCGGGCGACGCTGGGCGGGCGTACCGGTATTTGGTCGCCGCGGCCAAGCGCCTCTCAGATCGGTCGTTGGTGCAAGAAGCGTGGGATCTCACCGAGAGTGCGGCTGCTTTGGAGGACTCCGCGTCTCTTGACCTGTCAAGATCCGATTTCCGCACCTTTCGTAGGGACAACCTCAACGTTCGCGCGCACGTGCTCTACAACCGGGGCGAGTGGTTGGACGCCGAGCGCACCTGGCGCATCGTCCTCGCCGTGGCCGAGGAAGACGGCGATCGACGTGCTTCTTGCGAAACTCGGTTGCATATCGCCACCGCTCTCCGCCGCCGCGGACTGCACGACGAGAGCCGACGCGTCGCGGAAATGGCGCTCGAAGAAAGCCGACGATTGCACTACCGCGAGGGCGTCGCCGACGCCCTGCACTGCATGGCGGCTCTGGCCTGGGCCCACGGAAACCTCGATGAATGCGAACGAATGGCTAACGAGGGCCTGGTGGTCGCCCAAGGCAGCCAACTCGCCGATCGGCGCGCGGAGCTGTTGTTGGCGTTGACCGCGGCACAAGCTACACGTGGGCACCTCGCTGCCGCCACCTCCGGGCTGACCGAAGCCGAGGGAATCTTCCGTGAGCTCCGGAAAAAGCGCCCTCGCTGCTTAGCACTCGCCAACATCGCCGAGCTGTTGACGTGGCAAGGGGAGCCGCTGCACGCGCGCCAGCGCGCCCACGTTGCCGTACAATTGGCGACCGAACTGGAGTACAAGCTCGGAAGAACCGCTGCAATCCGCGCAATGTCCGTCGCTGCTTTGGACCTAGGGTTGTACGAGGAGGCACACGCCGGACTTCAGGAGGCCCTACAGCTCGCTCAGGAGATTGAAACCCCCGAAGAAACGGTCGCCTGCCTCACCGCCCTGACCCAACTCCACATCGAGAAGGATTCCCCAAAACGGGCGAAAACGGCCGGACTAAAGGGACTTTCTGTCGGAGAGTCCCGGGATCCTGAGCGGTACCTGCCCCTCCTGCACGCGCAGCTGGTGCGCAGCATGACCGATCAACCGCTCGAAGCCGGGGAACACCTCGCGATCGCCGAGCAAGCGATCCCTTCATTGCCCGTGCCAAGACGCGCACAGACCCAATTGGCACTGGCGTACGCCAATCTTTCCGTGGGAAGACGTGCGGAAGCCAAGGTTCATGCGCGCGCGGTCCAGCTGGCGGCTGGAAGTCGAGGATTTCGCCTTTTAGGCTTAGAATCCCGGGCGCTGCTCGCCCACTTGTGCGAAGGTGAGGAGCACCTGACTCAATTGGCGGTCGCTCAAGAGCTCGCCCGCGAGTTCGTAGCGGCGCTACCGGGCGAAATGGCGTTAGCGTTCACAAAGCGGCCATTCTTCCGGTACATTCAAGCCAAGTCCGAGGACTAGGGGCCTTGGCTTCAACGGTAGCACTCGAAGTTCGGTCGCTTCGAAGGGAATGGCCGCAGCCAGGCGGTCCCCCAGTGATCGCGGTCAATGACGTCACTTTCGAGGTACACCCTGGGGAGATATTTGGTCTCCTCGGTCCCAATGGCGCCGGAAAAAGTACCTTGATGCAAATGTTGGCGACGCTCACCTTGCCCACCGCCGGGACCGCGCGCATTGCCGGGTTCGACATCCAGAAGTCCCCCGCCGATTGTCGCCGTGTTCTTGGCTATCTCAGTACCACTTCCGGTCTACCGGCTGCACTAACCGTACGCGAATGCGTCACCCTCTTCGGACGGCTTCGGCTGCTACCGAATCTGTACGAATCTGTCAACATTGCAATCGAGCAGTTTCAACTCTCCGCCTTCGCAGATCGAATGGCGGATACCCTCTCGACCGGAATGCGCCAGCGCCTGCGGATCGCCTGCGCCACCTTGCACCGACCGCCGCTGTTGGTGATCGATGAGCCGACCAACGGGCTCGACCTCCTTTCTCGAGATCAGCTTCTTGGGGAGATTCTACGCCTAAAGGCGGACGGCATTTCGGTCCTCTACTCCACACACATCATGGAGGAGGTCGAGAGAATCAGCGATCGAATTGGAATTCTGCACGAGGGCGTCCTCAGGGCCCAGGGTACTGTCCCCGAAATCCTCCACCAAACAAAGAATTCGTCGCTTACCAATGCCTTTCTCGCCCTAACGCGCCCATGACTCGCGGGCGTCAGTTCACGGCACTGCTGCAGCTGGAACTCAGGGAACTCTTTCGAAGCTCCGCCATCCGAAATGTACTATTACTACCCGCTCTTCTGTCACTTCCGTTGGTCACCGGGGCGATCGGCTTCTATTCGACCACCTTCGAGAATCCCACGGTGATCGCCGTTCGCCCTGGGCTACCCACGGACTTAGATCTGGAAAGCGCCCTTCGCGACGTCGGATTCGAAGTCGTGGTCGACGAAAACCCCCGTCGTCTCTGGGAGCAGCACCGTGCCGACGCAGCCGTGGTGGACTGGGTGACCGGCGACGGGATCGGGGACGCCGAACATCCCCTTTCCGACGAGGTATGGCGACTGCGGCTGCTGGTGGACGATCCAGACCTCGCCGAACAACTCGACGACCTCGTTGAAAACGCCGGGTGTGAAGTGCTTAATTCCTGGGTGACCGCCACGGGCGGCTCCCCTGCACGGGATGTCACCGTTGTGAACCTCCAATCCACGCCTGTTCCTCCAACAAACACTACATTACTCCGGTTGCCTCGCTATTTTCTGTGTTGGCTATGGTTCCTCAGCTGCGCCACGTGCGCGTACGCCGTATTTCAACCCTACGCCCACGACCGCCGCCGTGGATGGATGGAGGCCCTTGCCCCCCTTCCGATCGCACTGTCCCACTGGTTGATCGCCAAGATCCTAGCCGTCACGCTGGTGACCACCCTCGCCGCGGCCCTGTTCAGCCTGAATGTGCTGCCTTGGATACCCGATTTCGGACCGGTCGCGTTATGGGCCCTCCCACGGTTTTTTGTAGGTTCATTCACCATGAACAGCATTGGGGTTCTTAGCGCGCTGTTTTCGGGCCCGGACACCATGACCAGCCCGAAGACCACCACCACTCTTCTGGCGCTGATGGCACTCGCAGGCTGGGGTGCCTTCGACTCGGCCCCCGTGTGGATGCCGATCGCGGGATTGGCCGTCGCGACGGGATTGCAAAGCGTCCTTCCGTTGCTCACAACCGCCGGCACCGCCGTGGTCGTTTGGAGCGTCGCCCACCGCCTGTTGGAACGCCGAAGTGTCGCCCTGCAAGGATCCGGCGAATGAGGATCTCTATCCTCCTCGCGTTGTTGGCAGCAGAGGGAAAACGCCTTCAAAAGCGGCTCGGTGGAGTCGTGGTCTTATTGCTCTGGTCCCTCCTCACCGGTTTCGGCACTCCGTTTTTAATAAAGCATGTTTACTATCCGCTCCAAAATGACCCTCCAGCAGCCCCGGTGTCCAAGGCCATTCCGCCAACGGCGATCGACGGCGAGCCCCCCAGCTGGTTCCACTGGCCTGAACCCTGGGTCGATGAATCCAAAGCCGATGTCCGGCTTCAGTTTTCCTATTTTGCCGACGATATTCCCACCATCGACATCCTCCCACTTCATTCTGCTGCCAACTGGAAGGGCGTTCGATCCCAAGTTCGCGAGCAGATCGCAGAAGAGCGAGCTCGCAGGCTCGATCGGCTCGGCATCACCGAACGACCGTTCTCCGTGGCTAACACCGAGGTTCTTCCTCCAGGAACGCTGACACAGGCTTCCTGGGGTGTCGAGCAGCTGTCCACTTCGGCGGTCTCCGCCTTGCTCGCCTCCGTCTTAGGGTTCTCCCTAATCTTTGCCGATCTGATCCCAGGTCTACGCGCTCGCGGATGGTTGGAAACGTTATTTTGCCTTCCCATTTCTCGACTGGAATTGCTCGTCGGCTGGTGGACATTCGCGTTGCTCACCCAAGCAGCGGTGCTCGCCTCGCAACAGGTCGGCCTATTTGCAGCTGGGTGGATCCTCGATCTGCCCCCCGACATGCGATGGAAGGACATTCTTGTCCTCAGTCCGCCGATGTGTGCCCTCGGTATTCGGCTCTCGCTGAGGGTTACCAGCACTGCCGCCGGAAACCTACGGATGTTGCTGATTCTTCCGTTGCTCATGGCTGCAACCGGCCTGGCCCTCGCGTCAGATCACTGGATCCCCGGCAGCGGCGCTTGGTTTCCGATCGGTGGCCTCGTCCTGAACTCCCTGGGGCTTGCTCAAGGCGTCGGAGTGATCGGCGGGTCGCTGATAACTACCGTGTTTTTGCTAGCCGACTGCGCTCGGCTCCTCCGAAACATGCAAGTGCACTCCACTCCATCGACGGAGGTTGCCGCTCGTCGTGACCGTGGAAACTACCTTCCTGAGGCGCTGCTGTTGCTCGGCATAGCGGCCGCCGGGACGTTCGCGTGGGGAAATGCGCTTCCAAACCATCTCGGGCTACGACTCTTCCTTCAGCTGGGGTTGTTCCTTGGACTTCCCGCCGTGGCCGTTGGTTTCATCCTCAGAATGCCCGTACGAACCCTGCTCCGCTGGAACACCCCCTCCCATCCGACAGCCTGGTTGAGCCCAGTGCTTTTGGGCATCACGGTCCCCGCGGCGACCTACCTAGGAGCCGCGATGATGGCATGGTTTCCGAATCGGGTGCTCCAACAGGCGTGGAACGGTGTCCCGGATACCCTAGTGCGCGAAGGATGGCCCACGCTACTGACACTCGGCCTTGCACCTGCTCTTTTCGAGGAACTACTCTGTCGCGGTGCCACGCTGAGCCTTCTCCAGAGGAGGTTTTCCGCATCCACCGCCAACATCCTTCAGGCGTTCGGCTTCGCCCTGTTACACGGGACCGGCGTTCGTATGCCATTCACCTTTCTATTTGGCTTGATCTGCGGCTTTCTAGTGCTTCGGTACCGCTCGCTTTGGCCCGCCATGTGGTTGCACGCCTGCCACAACCTGCTGTTGCTCGCGTTTTCGGAATCCCTGGTGGCCAATCTCGATTCCCGTTGGCCCTACTGGGCGACAGTAGCAGCAACCACGGCCCTTGCCGCTTGGCTCCTGCACCGGTTCAGCCCACCCGCAACAACCGGCGTTCCACAAACTTTTTAAACCACCCACTCACCTTCGGCATAACGGCCTCTGCACTTCCGGCCTCACGAACTGCCGCTTCCAAGCCACCAACCAACCCTTCGCCCCTGCCGATCGCCGCAAGCGCCTCAAAAGCCGCCGGTTCGAGTTCAATGTGACGCATCTGGCGTTCGAGCCGGAAGATGGCCACAGGAAAGTCCCCCGCACGAAGGTCTGGACGAGGTTCGCCGGCGAGCGCGGCCGACCGGAGGTGGTGCACATTGAATCGCGCACGCAGCAGCCCCACATAGGGCTGTAGGGCCAGCGCGACATCTCCACCACCCGCAAGCTGCTCCAGCGTGGGCGCTGGCCCGTCGGCCGCTACAAAGCCCTCCAGGACCAGTCCATCCAGCCGGGCCATGTCCACCTGCTCCGGCGGCGCCCCTCGGCGCTCGAGCCATTCCGGCAGGCGGTCAGCGATACGAGCCAGTGTCCAGGTATTCGGAGGACAATCCTCCAAATACGCCCATAGAACCTCCTCGGCATCGTCGTCCAAGAGCAGCATTAATCCAGGGATGTCCTCGACGATCGCATCCCACATCCGCATGCGGTACTGCTCTCGGTAGATCTCGATCTGTTCCACGGGGGTTAAACGGTCGTTTCCACTGAACCACTCGCCAGAGGCCGGCACCGCCCCGCGAATCATCTCCACCATTCCATCGCGCCAATCAGACGGGAGCATTGAGGCTTTCCTCGCGCCAACGCCCAGCAAGCTGCGCCTCTTGTTGCAGGCGTTCAAACGACGGGATGTGTGCGTCCCACTCGATCAACGTGGAAACAGGCCCCGTACGCCGGATCGCCTCTCGGTACAGTTCCCACACATCGTCACAGACCGGCCCATCGTGGGTATCCAACCGGTAGTTTGGCTTGATGGTGTGTCCCGCCAAATGGATCTGCACCACCCGCTCCATCGGCATCGCTCGCAGATAGGCCATCGGGTCAAATCCATGGTTACACGCGGACACAAATACATTGTTCACGTCGAGCAGCAGCGCGCAATCCGCGCGCTCGACCACCTCAGCGAGAAAGTCCCACTCCGACTGGACCGAATCTCGATAAGTCAGGTAGGACGAGACATTCTCAACTGCGAACGGTAGTCCCAGTTCGTCCTGGGTTTTCCGAATACGGTCCACCACGTGATCCCGCATGCTGGCGGTATACGGCAGAGGAACAAGATCATGAAGACGGTTGTGAGCATTGCCCGAAAAACAGAGGTGGTCGCTCACCCAGGGGGGTCGTATCTCCTCGGCCAACGCCTTTAATCGCCGGGTATGGCTGACATCTTCGGCCCCGCCCAACGACATCGCCACGCCATGTTGAACCACCGGGTAGGCGTCGCGCAGGCGATCGAGGAAATACCTGGGAGATCCCCCATCGACCATAAAGTTCTCGGAAATGATCTCAAACCAGCCCATTTCCGGGCGTTGTTCGACCACTTCCCGATAGTGGGGAATGCGAAACCCGACCCCTATGCCGAGGTCGGGTACGCCAAATTTCGAAACGGTGCGTTCAGCCACGATCAGCTGGACTTGCAGCCGCCCTTGCCCTTGCATGTATTCTTACCGGCGCAGCCCTGGTCACCGGTCTTGCAACCGCCCTGGCCCTTGCACTCATTCTTGGTGGCGCACTCGTGCGGAACCACCGTGGCCGCCTGGGTACCTTCGGCAGGAGCCGCCGTGTCGTGAGCCGCAGCTGCCGTGTCGGCAGGTTTGACCTCTTCGGTCTTGACTTCTTCCGTCTTGACTTCTTCGGTCTTCACTTCTTCGGTCTTCACTTCACCGCCGGCGCAACCCGCCAACAGTCCAGCCATAGCACCAGCAACAAGCATCGAACGCAGATCGGTTGACATAGGGTCTCCTCCGTGACTCCGCCACATTAAGGCTGGGGCCGATTCGTGTCAACAAATGTCACCGGCACGTGCGAAGGCGCGCTTTCCCGATGGTAAAGGAGTTTACCTTTTCCCTAGGCTTTCGTCCGTCGCCGCAAACCGAGAACCCCCAGCAATAACACGAGGCTGGACGCCCCCATCGGCTCTACACCCGTGGCGCATCCGATCCCCTTTTTGTAGGAATCCTCCGCAGGGCGATCGGGATCTTCCCAGGTTCCATCGACATCCGCATCGCCATCGGCGTCTGCATCCCCGTCGCCATCGGCGTCCGCGTCAGCGTCAGCATCCCCGTCGCCTTCCGTCGGATCGGTGGAGTACGGAATGTCGTACTCATCAAACCAGTCGAGGTACATATCGACACGCGTATTACCCGATGCGCCGCCGACACACGTCGTTTGCGGAGAAGGGTCGTCCTGGGTGACAAATCCGTAGCTGATCACACCAGCGAGCTCGAACCCATTGGCCGTCGACTCTAAGGAAGCTCCTCCGGAATCGCCCTGACAGGTGTTTTGATTGTCTCCACCCAGCGATCCGTCAGGATCGTAGCCATATAAGACGTCACCGTCGTGGC
>SYKL01000507.1 GCA_005797785.1 Pseudomonadota bacterium
ATCCACCGGCGATCGGGCGCGCGCCGAAGCCCTCGTACAGAAGTACACGGCAGTGGAAGGGAATTGGGCGCAAATTCGTGAAGAGATCACGACGCGAATCCGACGCAGCCCGCAGCCGAGTTTTGTGTACGCGATCGGCCCTTAACACAATGGAGCATCCATGGAAAACCGGCTGACCGACCTCGAAATCAAGGTGTCCTACCTCGAACGGAACCTCTCCGAGCTCGACGACGTCTTGCGCACTCTGTTTGATGAGGTTCGGCGCCTGCAAAGCGAGATCGTGACCCTGAACGAGCAAGCGGGCCCCACCGAGAAAAGTTCCCTCGAAGCCGAAAAACCACCGCACTACTGATGGCACGTACCCCGCCGGCCGTTTCCGAACGCTATCTTCGCTGGTACGCCAACGAATACCTCAAACGCTACTTCACCACCCGCCACCACTTGGCTTGGTTACTGAAGCGGCGAAGTCAGCTTTGTATCCGCGCGAACGGTGGTGACCTCGCTGAGGCCGTCGCATGGATCGACAAGATCCTTGACGATCTGGAGCGGATGGGGGCGCTCAACGACGCACTGTTCGTCAATGCCAAGGTGCGCTCACTCCTTCGCAAGGGGAATTCGGAAGCGTTGATCCGGCAGAAGTTAGGTGGTCTGGGGGTGGGCGGCGACTCGATCAAGGCGATCTTTTCTGAAATTCAGGAAGAGTCCGGCGATCCACACTTCCAGGCCGCCCTGAACTTTGCACGAAAGCGTCGTATCGGACCGTTCCGGCTGGATAAACGCGAAGAGCATCGAGAGTCCGACCTCGCCAAGCTGGGTCGACATGGCTTCCGCTACGACCTCGCGAAACGGATTCTCGCTCTCGAACCTGACGAATTGGATGATCCACCCTTTTAGTCAACCGATTTACCACCGAGGTACGACCCACCGCGATCGAAATGTCGCGCTTGGAGGGTTCGGATCCTCCGGATCGACATTTTGTCGACCTTTTCCCGTTGGCACAGGCTATGCTGGTGTCCGGGTGGGAGATCGCGTCATGAAAGGCCAAATATTCCCGATTGTCCTTGCGCTTTCCGCATGCCACCCCAACCATTGTCCAGAATCCGGCACCGTCTGCACCGTCCTCGGCGACGGCACCGCCGGCTACAATGGCGATGGCCTGAAAGCGAAGGATACTCGGCTTTATTACCCCACCGATGTTGTCTGGCAGCCGGGCACCGAACGTTATGTCATCGTGGACTGGAACAACGAGCGAATCCGCCAAGTCGACGAGGAAGGCGAAGTCCTAACCGTGGTAGGCCGGGACCTCCCCGGCGATGGCGCCACCGGCGGCGGCGATCGGGTCGAACCCGGTGCGCTTGGCGATGCCGTCTCGCTCAATCACCCTGTTCAAGCCGAATTTAGCCCCGACGGAGTTTTGTATATCGCCGCTTGGCACAACCACAAAGTGCGGCGCTGGGACCCCGAAACGGGCCGGGTGATGGTCGTGGTAGCCAACACCGATCCCGAGGATGGAAACGGCGCCAATGCCGGTTTTGGCGGCGACGGCGGCCCCGCGGAGGATGCTCTGTTGTGGTTTCCCTCCAGCATCGCGTTCGAGCCGGACGGCTCCTACGTGATCGTCGACGTGAAAAACGAACGACTACGCCGAGTTTCCACCGATGGCGTGATCGACACCATCGCCGGATCCGGAACCTGGGGGTTCGCGGATGGGCCGTTATTGGAGGCGCAATTTGCGTTTCCAGACAATGCCGAGACGTCTCAGCCCCAGCCTTCCAGCGCCATCGAGATCGACGAGGATGGAGTCATTTACGTTTCCGATACGTTCAATCACCGTATTCGCAAGGTGGACCTTCTAACGGGCCAGGTGACCACCTTGGCCGGCACCGGTGACATCGGCTTTTCGGGCGACGGAGGACCGGCCATCGAAGCCCTCTTCGATCGGCCGCACGACATCGAACTGGGGCCAGATGGGCGCCTGTATGTGGCCGACACCGGAAATCACCGCATTCGCGCAATCGATTTGGAGGATGGCACCATCGAGACCGTGGTCGGCACTGGGGACGCTGGAGATGCCGAAAATCGGACACCTGCTCTGGAAGCACCGATCAACCAACCCTATGGGCTGGAGTTTGCCGACGACGGTGCCCTCTGGATCGCCGACACCTTCAACAGCAAAGTTCGCCGGGTGACGCCATGAAACGCTTAGTACTTGCACTTCTGCTCATCGGGTGCGGCGATCCTTGCGAAAAACCAGGACGGATCTGCACCGTCGTCGGGCGTGGCGATGCCGGCCTCGCACCCGACGGCACCTGCGCCGACGAAAGCCCGTTGTACTGGCCTTCCGACCTCACCATCGGACCCGACGAACATCCCTGGATCCTCGACTGGAACAACCACCGGATGATCACGGTCGACCTCGACGCGCCGAAAAAATGCCGTCCGATCCATGTGATTACCGGCAACGGCCTGGTCGGCGACGGCCCTCCGGGAACGGCCTCCACCGCGTACTGGAATCACCCCACCAATATTGCGTTTGCCGAGGACGGAACCTACGTATTCGCAGCATGGCACAACAGCCGGGTGGTCGGTGTCGACCCCAACAGCGATGAAACCTGGTACGTCGCCGGCACCGGCGCGCGGGACTTCGGCGGCGACGGCGGCCCCGCCGCAGAAGCCATGTTCGATCTCCCTTCTGGCGTTGCTTACGGCCCGGATGGCCGTTTGTACGTCGCAGACCAGGCCAATCAACGAATTCGCGCGATCGACGCCGACGGCATCATCACCACGGTGGTCGGAAATGGGGAAGCCGGCGGAGGTGGCGACGGTGGCCCCGCGCTCGAAGCCAGCTTACAATCCGAAGGATCTCAAGATGCCGCCCCTGCTGGCCGCATCGTGTTCCACGAAAACACACTGTACATCGCCGACACCAGCAACCACCGAATTCGCGCCGTCGATACCGACACTTGGATGATCGACACCATTGCCGGCGACGGCGACGTGACGCCGACCGGCGATGACGTCGATGCGTTGGAGGGAAGCCTACACTTTCCTCGGGATGTCGCGGTGGCCGAAAATGGAGATGTGTACATTGCCGACAGCGAAGATCACTGCGTGCGACGCGTTCGCGACGGTCAAATGACCATTGTCGCGGGCGTTTGCGGCGAGAAAGGATTTGATGGGGATCGCGGCCCGGGGACCGAAGCACTGCTGTTCCGCCCGTATGGCATCGACGTCGCGCCCGATGGAAGCTTGTGGATAGCGGACACCTTCAATCATCGGATCCGTCGGGTGTCGCCGGGCGAGGCCGAATGAATTCGTCAAGCACTTGACTATCTGGCGACAAATCCTTTCCGCCGCAAAGAGACCATATATGGCCGGATTTCCAGTTGAGGCAGTCGAAGTTAAAACCGAAGTGGTTTTCCGCATTCCGTGGGAAGGGCGAGACATCGGGCAGGATCAAGCGGGCGTCCTCGATACCTACCGAGCGGCATTGGCCGGGCAGGGATTGCTCAGGCCGGGCGACGGCGAGCACTTTTCGTTTTCCACGCTCAAATCGCCCTGGATTCCGCTCTTATGGCAGGCCAGCGGCACGGTTCAAGGCGGCCATCGCGCTGTTCCCACCCGCTGGTATACCGAGGTTCGAGGCGAATGGTGGACGGTTCGCACCGGTCCCGAGATCGCGCTGACCGAGCAAGGGGCGGTGTACTCCAGCTTGGTCGCTTGCCCGCCGACCGCAGAGTCTGCTTTTGACGCCATGCTCCAGAGTCCTCCTACGGACATTGGCGCGGCCACCGCCGCAGCATTCGCCAATTGCATGCGCTTGACCGACGCTCTCCCGCGCCGTCTGGCGGAGGCCCCTCAGCCGCAGCGCGCCTGGGCAGAGGTCGCAGCGACCCTCAGCTTGATCACCCAAGATGCGCGAAGTGTGCGGGTTTTGGCAATCATCGACGATGCTCAAAGCGACACCCATTGGTTCCGAACCCCTGAGTACACCGGCCCCAAAGTGCACGGGACGCGGCTGGAAGCCTTGTTTGAAATCGATTTCCCGGACGAGCGACGCGAAGTGTCACAGGTGTGGTTCGCCACCGACCTCAAACAAGACACTTGGCAACTCGACTCTGGAACTACGGTCGGACGGATACAGTTCGACCACGAGTGAGCTACTCCTCCAGGATCAGCAGTCCGCGCCGTGAATCCGCAAGGTAGATGCGATCGTTCGCCACATCGATGCCCACCGCACCATCAAAAAACCGTTCTCCCGCAGTTTCTGCCTCGAAATCGAAGGAGTTGAATCGGGCGACTTCGGCAGGGACACCCGGATCGCCAATGTCCAGCATGCGCACCCCATCTTGATAATAGGCGACCACCGCTTGGTTTCCGGCCACCATCACATTGTGGATGCTCACCTCGGGCCGGGTCTGCCACTCGGAAAGCACCGCAATCTCCGAAGGATCGGTCACGTCCAGGATCCGCAGGTGAGCCCCAAAGCCCTCGTCGCCGTGCAGCGCCAACACGCGGTCCCCCTGCGGAAACACCCAAACGCTGTGGCTGGTGAGCGGCGAATGAGCGTCATAAACGCCCAAGAGCGATGGCGTAGGAGGACTTGACACGTCAAGAACCACCAGGCCAGCTTCCCAGGAACAAAGATACGCTCTCTCCTCAAAAACAAAGAGATCATGAACGAGGGTTCCGCCGACCTCCGAGACCTCCCAGCTACCTACCAAAAAAGGTGCCGTTGGATCCGCGATGTTGACGATGTCGAGGCCTCCAGGGGATTCCACGCCTTGCACCCGCCGAGAGAGTCTCGACAAGAACGCCAAATCCCCTTCGATCGCCAACGTATGCACATCGTACGACGAAAAGCCCTCGGACGGCCAAACGGCGACCGTCGAAAGGTCGCTCGAATCCGACACATCGACGATCACCAGTCCACGCGTGCTGCTCGCCAGCGCCACGTGGGTATCGTCCACCCACTTTACGTCATTGTATACTTCCAACGCCTCTTCCACAGGCGCCGAGCCCATCCACCAAGGCGCGGTGGGGTCAGCGACATCCGCCAGAGCGAAGCCCCCTTCGTAGTTCGCCAAGGCCGCTACATCGCCGCGAACCCGAACGTTCACCGCCCGATCGTAGGCACCCGACGTCCCCAGTTCTCCGACGGCATCCAAGCCATCCCCGCCAGAGTCGTGTGCTTCGAGCGCCACTAACGCGACCGTGCCCTCCCGCACCGATTCCGTGGTCACCCCCTCACCCGAGGGCTCAAAGACTTCGCGCTTCTCATAGGTTCCGCTCAAAGCGCCCGAATCCGGATCTCCCTCCAATCGCCAGGTGATTTGAATCCGATCCGAATAGTCTGCAAAAAAGCTCGTTTCTTCAAACACCCCTACCCATTCAGCGGATCCCTCTGGTTCCTGCTGAACAAAGCGCTGCCCCTCCACCCGCCACTCGTCCTCCAAACGGACGGCCACCGGCTCGCGCACGTCGACGGGCAGGCCGTCCTGAGACACGACGCGAACTTCCCCCTGCCACACCCCTCCGGGCAACTCCGGCAGCGCCACAGGCTCTTGCGGTGCAGTACACGCCCACCACATCCACCACATCGCCGCCCTCCGCGATAAGCGTAGCTGACCCTTGGGGGCAACCGATGACCCGCCGCGCATTTTCCGTCGCTGTGTTCGCCAAACATCGAGGAAAAGTACTGTTGATCGAGCACAAACGGCTTGCCACTTGGCTGCCGGTTGGCGGCGAAATCGAAGCCGGGGAATCCCCTCTGGAAGCGGCCGTACGTGAGCTCCGGGAAGAGACAGGACTCGAAGGTCGCTTTGAGCGAATCGCAGAGATTCAGGGCGCTCCGCCGGGGTACATCGGCTACGAGGAGCATCCCGCGGGAAACAAGGGGCTCCACCTCAATTTTGCGTTTGTCGCAGAGGTCGACAGCGACGATGTTCGCCCCAACGACGAATTTCAGGCCTGGAAATGGGTGGACGGCACCGCAGGCGTCTCCTGTCCCGAAAATGTCCGCCAATTGGTCAGGATCGCCCTCGGGGATGACCCTCTGCGTGGTCTCGCTCGGGAGTGGCTCGCCGCATTCAACGCCCGTCAATTAGACAAGCTACTTGACCTTTACCACGACGATGCGGTGCACACCAGCCCAAAATTGAGGGTCCGCCAGCCGGAGACCGAAGGAAAGGTTCGGGGTAAGCAGGCGCTTCGCGCTTGGTGGGCGGACGCCATGCATCGCCTTCCCGAGCTGCGTTACCAAGAGCTGTACCTGACCGGGCAAGGCAACCGCGTATTTATGGAGTATCTGCGTACCGTTCCAGGTGAACCCGACCTGATTGTCGCGGAAGTGTTGGTGGTCCAGGGCGGAAAAATCAGCGAATCCCACGTTTTTCACGGCTAGCGGGATCGCCATGAACAGCCGTCTCATTTGGGGGGTCCTCGCCGGATGCATACCACCTGAAGAACCCCCTTCCACCCTCGCTCCCGCGATCCAGTTCGCCGGCATCGCCGATGGCGACAGTGTCGTGGCAGGACAGGAGCTCACCCTGCGAGCGACCGCATCGGACGCTGATCATCGAGGTGCGGATCTGTCCTCGATCTGGACCCTGGATGGAGTCCCCACCTGCGACGACGACTCCCTCGCTGCAGATGGAAGTACTTCTTGCGACTTCGTTTTCGTTGAGGGAGTCCACACCGTTTCGGTGCAAGTGACCGACCCCGACGGCCTCTCCGCGACGACGGAGCTCAGCGTGTCTGCGGCGTTCGACAACCGGCCTCCGACCATAACTTCTTTGACACTCGGGCCTTCCGAACCCACAGTCGAAAGCACTCTCTCGTGCCAGGTGCTCGCCGACGACCCCGACGGCGATCCGCTGACGTACAGCTTCGTTTGGACGGTGAACGACGAAGGACTGGCGAGCAATTTTTCCACACTATCCGGAGTTTTCGCTAAGGACGATACCGTCAGTTGTACGGCCACCGCGACGGACGGCGAGCTCGCCTCATCCCCGTCCTCCTCGCCGTTGCTCGTGATCCGAAATGCCTCGCCCAGCGCTCCCGATATCGGCATTCTTCCCCTCGAACCCAACGAACACGAACTCGACCTGACCTGCATTCTCTACGGCGTGTCATCGGATCCAGACGGTGATCCCGTGGATTACGAAATCTCGTGGCACGTCGATGATACCCCGTTTTTCGGTGCCACCACGCAGACCCGACCTGGAGACACCGTTCCGGCGGAAGAGCTCGATCAAGGTGAACATTGGCAATGTGGAGTAAAGGCGTATGATGGCGACGGCGGCGCATCGTCGACAACGACCACCGTCATCATTGAACCCTAGGAAACCCGGAGACGCCCCCGCAACGCGACAAACCAGTAAAGCAGCCCATAAGCCGCTCCGCCCAAGTGCGCGGCGTGAGCCACCGTCGCGTCAAAGTCCACTAAAATCCCCAATAAATCCAGGAGGATAAATCCTGCAACGGCAAGGACGGCCGGCACCGGAAAAATAAAGTTGATCCGAAGGATCGCCTTTGGAAACAGGGCTGCAAACACGACCGCGACGGCCATCACCGCACCGCTGGCTCCAAGGGCCACGCTAGTTTCCCCGGCTACGACCTGCCATACCACAAAACCGACCGACGAAAGCAGGCCCCCCACGAAGTACAAACCCAAAAATCGGCGCACGCCAATCACTTGGATCACGGTACCTCCAAAGCCATACAGGGCAAACATATTGAACAAAAAGTGGGTCGAATCGACGTGGCTGAACACCGACGTCAGCAACGTCCACACACGACCGGCCATCAACCCCGAAAACGACAGTGTAAACTGGTCGGTCATCCACTCCGCGCCGGCTTCCGATTTCACCCCGTACATCAGCCACAGCAAGTGAACGAGAAGGTTGATCCCGATCAACCCATATACAACCCACCGCGAGTCTTGCCCCACACCCACCTCTGCCGCCACAACCTGTAATCCGATCCACACAAGAAACGCACGACGGCCGCCAGGAAACCGGTTAACCGGCCGTGCGTTGAAACGGGGTTTCCGAATGCGGTATCGGAGTGTTTGCATTGAGGCGGTTGCCCATGTGCTTCCACCGCACGTGATCACCAGCGACATGCTTGAGGAAGCCTTCGCGGGCACCCTTCGCCGCCTTGGCCTTCCGCGTGGCCAGGTCGAAAAATTGTCCGGGGTGAAAGAGCGCCGTTACTGGGATCCGAACACGGCCCCCTCCGCAATCGCCACGGTTGCCGCCGAGCGCGCGATCGAAAAAGCTGGACTAAAGCCAAATCAGGTTCAGGCCCTGATCAATGCCTCAGTTTCTCGCGATTATCTGGAGCCGGCCACCGCGGCGATCATCGCAGGAAACCTTGGCCTTGGCCATCACGCGATCACGTTCGACGTCACCAACGCCTGCGTTGGATTTCTGACCGGCATGATGGTGCTCGCCAACATGATCGAGCTCGGCCAGGTCGAAAATGGGGTGGTCGTTTGCGGAGAAACCGTTCGCGAAGGCGTCGAGATGACGCTCCGGCGCCTCGCCGCCGATGACGCGACCGTAGATCTGTTTCGTGAGAATTTTGCCACCCTCACCCTCGGTTCTGGCGCAGTCGCCTTTGTGATGACGCGCGAAAATGTGTCGAAGGCCAAACACCGGTTGATCGGCGCGGTCACCCGCAATGCACCCGAGCACAATACGCTTTGCCTCGCTCAACACGGCGAAATGCGCGCCGACGCCCACGGACTGCTGACCCACGGAGTCAACCTCGCTGTGGAAACGTGGCCGTTTGCAGCTCAAGAATTCGGCTGGGGTCCAAACTCCATCGATGTGGTCGTCGGCCATCAGGTGTCGATGGCGCACTTCGCGCAAGTGTTTCAGCGCATCGAACAGCCGATCGAAAAGGCGCTTCTTACGCTTCCCTTTCTCGGAAACTGTGGTCCCGCATCCTTGCCCCTGACGCTCGCGATCGGTGAAGCCCAGGGTCGGATACAACCCGGTCAAGAACTTTGCTTATATGCCGTCGGTTCCGGATTAGGCTGCGTGATCATGGGGGTACAATGGTAGACCAACTCGCCACCACCCGCGAACAGAGCCTTCCCTCCGACATTCGCAAACAGTACCCCTTTATGGGGCGGCTACTGCAACTCGAAAACGGTGTTCAGATGCACTATCTGGACGAGGGTCGTGGCTCCCCGATTCTGTTCGTTCATGGGAATCCCACCTGGTCCTTCTATTGGCGGCATTTGGTGCGGGATTTGATGGAGGACCATCGCTGCATCGTTCCAGACCACATTGGCTGCGGGCTATCGGACAAACCGCAAGAATACCCCTACACCCTTGCACAACACATCGAAAATCTGAGCACGCTGATCGACGCGCTCGATCTTCGGGACATCACCTTGGTGGTGCACGATTGGGGCGGTCCGATCGGGCTTGGCGCTGCGCTACGCTATCCCGATCGATTTCGTCGAATTGTCCTATTCAATACCGGATGTTTTGAGGGTCCGATCCCAGCCGAGATCCGCATGTGCCGCTGGCCGGTGATCGGCGCGCTCTCCATTCGGGGGCTGAATGGTTTCGTACGCGGCGGATTGTTGCGTGCCACCGCCGATCGTTCCCGGTTTGCAGGGGTCGTCGCCAAGGGCTACCTCTTCCCGTACGGCAACTGGGCGGATCGGATCGCAAACCTGAGGTTCATTGAGGATATTCCTCTGGAAGAATCTCACCCTACGCGAAAGTTGTTTTTGGGCATCGGCGAGCAGATCCGGGAGTTCAAACACCTGCCGATTCAGATCCTCTGGGGCGAAAAGGACTTCTGTTTTGTGCCGCATTACCGCCATGGATTCGTAGCTCGTTGGCCGGACGCCGAAGTGCATGTGTTCCAAGACGCCGCGCATTGGGTGGTCGAGGACGCCCATGAAAAGATCCTGCCGTTGATGCGCGCCTTTTTTGCGAAGCATCCGTTGGGCGTGCAAGCGTGAGCGCGAATGTTGCGGTTCGGTTCAAGGAACAAGCAGCCATTCGACCCGATCAAGCCGCACTGATCTTCGCTTCCGGAAAGGCCGCCGAACCCTGGGAGCGATGGACCTTCGCCGAACTCGATCGTCGCTCCGATCAGTTTGCATCGGGGTTTTCCGAGCGCGGAATAAAACGCGGTGACCGCGTGTTGTTCCTGGTCAAGCCGTCGTTGGAGTTCTATGCACTGCTCCTGGGATTGCTGAAGCTGGGCGCCGTCCCCACCGTCGTCGACCCTGGCATGGGGATGAAGAGCGTTCTCGCTTGCATTTCCCACATTCGACCAAAAGCCGTCGTCGCGCTGTCCGCGGTTCATGCGGTTCGCGTTTTCGCCCGAAAGGCGTTTTCCAGCGCAACGATCTTCATTACCGTTGGTCGCCGCTGGTTCTGGGGCGGGGCGACCCACCTCGACTGCCTGGGCACAGCCCCCTTCGAAAGCCCGGCGTTTGTTGAGCAAGATGAAGCTTTCATCGTATTTACTTCGGGTTCCACCGGGCTACCCAAGGGCGTTTCCTTCCGACACGGGACATTCCTCGGTGCCACGCGGTTGATGCAGGAACGTTTGGGGCTAGGGCCGGGGCTCACGTCCCTCGAAACCTTCGCACCCTTCGTACTGTTCCACCTTGCAGCCGGGGAAAGCGTCGTTGTCCCGGAAATGAACCTGACCAAGCCCGCGACCGCCGACCCGGCAAAAATCGTGGCCGCCATCCATGCCCACCGGCCCCGTGCGGCATTTGCCTCGCCGATCGTGTTGCGCAAAGTGATGGAGCATTGCCAAAAAAGCGGGACCAAGCTCCCAGGCTTGACCCACATTCTCACCGGGGTGGCTCCCGTGCCCGGCGATCTGCATGCCGGCTTCCGTTCGATTCTGGACCCAGGAGGCCGTATTCTGGTGAACTATGGCGCGACCGAAGCGCTGACGGTGACGGTCATCGAGTCGGAAGAGGTGCTCACCGATACTTGGCCGCAAACCGCTAAAGGTGCAGGAAACTGTGTCGGCCGCCCGTTTCCGGAGATGGACGTCCGCGTGATCCGAATCACGGATGACCCCATCGCCGAATGGTCGGAAGATTTGCGCGTGGCACCTGGAGAACTCGGCGAGATCGTGGTCGGCGGCCCCGTCACCAGCCCCGAGTACAAGGACCTGCCGGACGCCAACGCCAAGGCCAAGATCCGTGATGGCGACCAGATTCTGCATCGGATGGGCGATCTCGGCTACGTCGATCCCCAGGGGCGGCTGTGGTTTTGCGGCCGAAAGGCGCATCGGATCATGACGGCTGAAGGAATCATTCCAAATGTCCCTGTTGAGGCCATTTTCAATGAACACCCCGCTGTTCAACGGAGCGCGGTCGTCCCCGTCGGCGCCCGGGGTAGTCAAGAAGCTTTACTATTAGTGGAGCTGAAGCCGACCAACACCTGGAATGACGCCCTCGCCAACGAAATTCTCGACCTCGCCAAAGGTACCCGCTGGGAAGGCCGAGTTTCCCGAGCAATGGTTCACCCCGGCTTCCCGGTCGATGCCCGCCACCAAGCCAAAATCCGCAATGAAGTTCTCATCGAGTGGGCCGCCGAGCATGCGGGCCGCGCCCTCCGGAGTGTCGCATGAACGTCCTCGTCACCGGCGGCGGCGGGTTTCTCGGGAAACGCATGGTTGAACTTTCTCTACAACGAGGGGACAACGTTCGGTTCTTGGCGCGCGGAAGCTACCCCGATGTCGAAAACCTCGGTGCCAAAGGCTTTCAGGTCGATCTGCGCGATCGGGAGCGCCTGAAGGAAGCGGTCGACGGCGTGGATGTCGTCTACCATGTCGCCGCTAAGGCCGGTTTTTGGGGCCCGCGACAGGAGTTTTGGTCGATCAATGTCGATGGCACTCGAAACCTCCTCGACGCGATGGAGGCAGCGGGTACCCCAAAGTTGGTTTACACCAGTACTCCCTCGGTTCTCGGCTATGATCACGACGCCGAAAACATCGGCAACGAGGTTCCCCGGGCCGAAAAGCACGAGAGTTTGTACGGAGAAAGCAAGGCGGAAGCCGAGAGAATGGTGCTCGCCGCCAACAGCCGTCACATCGCCACTGTGGCCCTCCGACCCCACCTGATCTTCGGACCCGGCGATCAACTTCTGCTTCCCCGCGTTTTGCAGCGCGCGCGTGAAGGCCGCCTTGCAATCGTCGGCGATGGAAAAAACAAGGTCGATCTCACCTACATCGACAATGCTGCCCTGGCGCATTTGGACGCGGCGATCGCCCTCACGAGTCACGAAGCACCCTGTGCCGGAAAGCCCTACTTCATCTCCAATGATGAGCCGATGGTTCTTTGGGATTGGGTATGCGCCCTGCTGGAGAAAACCGGCAATCCAAAGCCAAAACGTCAGGTTTCGTTGGGGACGGCGCGCGCCATCGGCGCAGTGCTTGAGATGGCTTGGAAAGTACTGCCGTTGAAAGGGGAACCTCCGATGACGAGGTTTTTGGCCAGCGCGTTCGCGAAGGCGCATTGGTACGATATGGGCCCTGCGAAGCGGGATCTTGGATACACGGTGCGGGTGTCGATGGAACAGGGCACCCAAAACACGGTGGAATGGTTGAAGGCCGCCGGGAAATAGTCCGCGGGTTGGCCGCGTACCGAAGCCGCACGCGAGCACATCGGAGCGGACATGGATCTTCAGGAGATTGCCCTCGAACATCGTCCTACGGGGCATTTGGCCGTACCTATCGTCCTGGAAGGGAGGCCCACGCTGGCGATCGTGGATCTCGGCTCCAGCATGACCCTGGTCACCACCGATTTCAGCCAAAGCTTAGGTTGGTCGGAAGGTGTCGCCGCAGGCGGCACCGGCCTCGTGGGCTCGGTCGCGGTCGAAATTCACCCGGGAGTTTCGTTTGTACTAGGAAGTCAGTCGTTTTCGCTCGAACAGGTAGCCGTCATCGATTTGGGGGAGGCCGGGGACGGCCTAGGGGCCGACATCGGGGTGATCCTCGGCGCAGACTGGCTTCTGCAGGTCGATCTCGAATTTCCGCCGGCCTTGGATCGCGTCACCGTCCGTGGAGCCGGAGAATCGACCTTTGCCGGCACCTCCATCCCACTTCGGCAGACGGTTCACGGCTGGGAAGGCACCGTCTGGGTCAACGGCAAGCGGTTTTCAGGCCTCCTGGATACCGGGTCGGTCGACAGCCTGATCGGACCCAAGCCGCAAAAGAAGCTCGGATTTCGGTGGGATGAGCTTCCACATGGGGACTCTGCTGGCCTCGGCGCTGACGGAGTGTACGTGGATGAACGGCCCCTTCCACCCGTTCGGACGGAATATGGGCCTCGTTCCTGTTGGAACGACCGGGTATGGACCGCCTCCCTTCATCCCACCTCCGGACGCAAAGGAAACCTTCATCTCGGTTTGAACACGCTGTTTCCCGCAGGTGGAATGTTCTCTTTGTCGCGATCGCTGTGGATGGTTCCAGACCACCCCTGCGCCGATTAACATCGATTAACATCCACCTACCGAGGGGTGGCCATAGAGTGGGTCTGAAGAGGAGACCTGATGCGCCACCTGCTGTTGCTCGCCACCTTGGCGGGTTGTTCCCGCCCCATCGACCCCATCATCGCCGAAAACCCGTGGGCACCCGGCGCCCAGATCGACCTTCCGGTCGACACCGAACGCGCCCGAAATTGGACGGCGGAGAGCAGCGATCCCGAAGTGGTGTCCGTGATCGGCAAGCGCTCCATTGAGGACGGTGCAATGTTCGTGCTGCAGGCGGGAACTCCCGGCGAAGCGGAGATTCGGCTACTTCGCTCCAACGGAAGCGAGGCGGACGCGGTGCGGTTCCGGGTCGCTGAGGCGGAGGAGTTTCTCGTCAGCGACAACGGATTTCTTACCGATGAACCCTACCTTCTCGTAGGGACTGGGGATTCCTTTGAGGTGCAGGCTTTTGCCGACGGGCGCCCCTTGTGCGGCGCCTACGTCTACGGCGACGCGGGGCCCACCGCTACCGCTCCGGAAGATGGCTTTGTCTGCGACAATGAAGCTCAGGTTTGGTTGACGGCGTACTTCGAAGGCCCTCAAATTTCCGAGTTTGGAACCAGCACGCTGGTCGGAAGCATGCAGGTCAACGGCATTTTGGCCTCAGCCGTGAACTACCAGATCGTCAACCGCATGCAGAGCCGCACCGGCACAGCCTCCACCCGCAGTACTTACCTGGGACAAACCGTATTTGGAGTGAGCGATCCGGTCTGGCAGGTCGACGACGAAACCGTATACGGCATCTTCGGATCCGGGCCAACCCTTGAATACACCGTCGATCCCAACAACATGGTGGAAGTCACCGCACAAAGCGGCGAACTCAGCACCTCCACCTGGCTGCCGATCGCGGAGGGCAGCGCCTCCGTCGGCTGTATGACGCTCCCGGCCGCCCCTTTGCTGGTGCTGACCGTGGCGGCGTTGGTGGCGGCACCCCGCCGACGCGAATCCAACTCGTAAACTCCTTGACTATCGCTCGGGGCGATCGTCGCCGCTGAGGATGCGTTGCACGCGCTCTTCGACGAGTTTCGCCCGAGAGCCACTTCGTTCCGCCAATTTCGCCTTCTGAGCCGCCAACCGCCCTTCCACGTCAGAAATGCGCCCTTCAAGCTCTTTTTGCCGCAGATCAAACGCCTTCTCCACCAACGCGGCAATCTCTTTTTTGCGGGCAGGTTGTTCCTTGGCCGGCAACGTTCCATAACCCGCCGCCAACGTATGAATTTGATCTCGGATTTTCTCCAACTCCTCGTGGCGCTCTTTCCGCTCGGGGGTTCGTCGCTCGTCCATTCGCGACAACCGCCGCAACGCCCGTGGGTACACCTCAGGAAACTCCTCTTTCACCCACATCAACTTCTCGTATTTTTCCGGAGCCTCCAGCTTGAGCTGCTCCAAGATCTCCTCCTCGCGTTCCGGCGGCAACGGCGCCTCCATCAGCCCGCCACGAAATTCCCCCGGTCCCGCCAACGCATTCGTTGACAGCATCAGCCCAAAACACAGCACACCCACGGTCCAACGCATGTCAGCCTCCTAAAGAATGTCGAAATCTTCTTCGATCGCCGCGATCTCTGCTTCCAAATCGTCGATGTCCTCATCGAACCCTTCCGCGTCGAGCAGGACCGGATCAACGCTCGGAATCGGCTCCACAACCGCCGTCCACCGGTACCCAAATCCGATCACCACCACCGCCGCCGCCAACACCAACCAACCCCACCGGATGCGAGGCGGCCGCGCGCGAACCAGCACCGGCGCCTGAATTTCCACTTTTCGTAGCGCGAACCCTACTTCTTCATGAAGGGTCAGCAGTTGGGAACAGTCGACACATCCCGACACGTGGACCGCGTGCGCATCGTTTCCCTCGCCGCCGATCCATGCGAGTGTTCTCTCCCTTTCTACGCAATTCATCGGTCCTCCCCCGGCGGCAACACGCCAAGATCGACGAGCGCCTCCGACAATTTCTGCACTGCGCGGTGCATTCGACCCAAAGCGGTATTCAACCCGACACCTTGGCGATCGGCAATCTCCTGAAAACTCACCTGCTCCGACGCACGCCACCGAAACACCTGCGAAATCTCCGGTTTCATTTTTCGCAGCTCCGCGTCCACCCGATCGGCCAACTGGTGTGCTACCAACTGATTTTCTGGGTTTTCGAGATCTTGCCCTTCCGCTTCCTCCAGCATTTCTGGCTTTCGTTGATGCTTTCGGTAGTGATCGATCAACAGCCGCCGTGCAATGGTGAACACGAACGCCCGAAACGCGGCCTCGTCCGCAAACCGCGCTTGCGAGCGCACCACGCGCAACCACACCTCCTGCGACAGCTCTTCGGCGTCCGACCCAACACGGCGCCGCAGAAACGCAGTAAGCGCGTCTCGATGGCGATCGATGCGGTCTTCGAGCCTTACAGCGTGCAACGCCTCGCCTCCTGCTGTCGTCATCCCCTCAAACGCTGCCGACTTTGGTTTATTGTGCAGTTTCCAAACGCGAGCGTTTTTCTTTGGGGGCAATCGTGTGGTGGTGGTTGGCAATGGCCCATGCGGCGAACCTGGAAAGCGTGCTCTCCAGCGAATTGGAACGCGCAACCTCGGTGTTCGCCCTCCAACCTGAGCCGGTTCACTATGTCGCTTTAGAGGCGGAAGATCGTTGGGAGTTCTCGGTGCGTGCCTCCGATGGGGTTTTGGCGCAGTCCCGGGAATCCCACCAACGGACGTTGGATGTCGATCTGCGCGTTGGAACACCAGAACTTGACAGCACGCATCCGCTTCGAGGGTTTTCGTCGCTGGAAAGCGACAACCGCGATCTGGTATTTCTGCCCATCGATGATGCGGAATTTGCGCTCCGGCATGCGGTGGCGAGGGAATTGGATCGCGCTTACCGCTCCGAGGCCGAGAAGATTGTCATGATCCGCGGGGAACGTTCGGTAAAGGCGGACGAAGAGGTTCTTGCGCCCGACTTCGAAGCGCGCCCGCCAATACAAGCTCGCGTGGAAGTTCCCGAATTGAGCGTCGATCGAAAACACTGGGAGGTCCTCCTTTCGGAGCTTTCCGCCCAGGTCGAGCGATCGGAGGTGGTGTTCGAGTCCAACCTCTCCCTCACCGGAGGCCGCTCGCAAACCCTGTTTTTAGACAGCGCTGGCACGCGAATCGAACAGGGGCGCACCTCGGTTCGATTGTCCGCCAGCCTCCAGGCGATCGCCGATGACGGCGATGTCGTCGAGGTGTTCGACGCTTTTGATGCGCATTCCTTCGAGTCCATTCCCGACGAGCCGGCCATTCGCGCCTGGATAGTCAAGTTACTTGACCGTTTAGAGGCCCTGCGCAAAGCCCCCCGCGGATCGCCCTATTCGGGGCCAGTCCTGCTCACCGGTCGGGCTTCCGCAGTGCTGTTTCACGAGGTTTTCGGACACCGCGTCGAAGGGCATCGTCAGAAGCGCGAAACCGAAGGTCGAACCTTTGGAGAGTACATCGGACAGTCCTTGCTGCCCTCCAATCTCGATGTATACGACGATCCAACCGTGCAAAAGTGGGGCTCCGTCGAACTCAACGGGACTTATGCATACGACGACGAGGGCGTTCCGGCGCAGCGCGCGGTACTCGTGGAAGATAGCATATTTCGCGGCTTCCTGATGAGCCGCTCTCCCCTGCCAGACTTCCCGCACAGCAATGGCCACGGCCGTCGACAAACGGGAGCTCCGGCGCTCGCGCGCATGGGAAATACGATCGTGGAAGCCAAAGAGGGCCTGCCCCGAGCAAAAATGCGGGCAATGCTCGTCTCCGAAGCCAAAAAGCAGGGTTTGCCTTACGGTATTCTGGTGGAAGACATCGAGGGAGGATTTACCCTCACGGGAAGAGTCGAACCCAACTCCTTTAATGTTCGCGCCAACACCACCTGGAAGGTGTTCGTGGACGGACGCCCGGACGAGCTCATTCGAGGCATCGATCTCGTGGGCACCCCATTGGTTGCTTTCAATCAACTGATCGCCGCCGGCGACGATCCCGAAGTATTCAATGGCTATTGCGGCGCCGAGAGCGGCTGGGTGCCCGTTTCCGGAGTGGCGCCCAGCGTGCTGTTTCGGCGATTGGAGTTTCAGCTCAAGGAGAAAGGACAGGAACGACCTCCACTCCTCTCAAAACCGATCACGCGACTGGAGGGCACATGATCGCCCTCACCCTCGCGACCTGGGCCTATGCAGCCGATGTACCCTCCGATCCCCAGGTAGACACCTTGGTATCCGCCATCACACGCTACAAGGCTGAGTTGGCATTGCCGGGCGCCCCTCCGCTCTACCACCTGCGCTACCACCTGGTGTCCCTCGAACAAGCGGAGGCGGAAGCCTCTTTTGGTGGCCTGTTGCGGATTTCGGCCGACCCCTATCGGGCTCTTGGCGTGGAAGTGCGCCTTGGCAGCCCCGCATTCGACAACACAGGATTCGGTGGCTGGGAAAACGGTTTTGGGTACACCGGCCTGCCGGTTGGCGTCGATGCCAATGCACTAAAATTGGATGCTTGGAAACTGACCGATCGCGCGTACAAAGAAGCCGTCGAACAGTTCTCGCGCAAAAGTGCACAGTTCGATCCACCGGAAAACTACCCTGGAGACTACACTCTAAGCGGTCCGCAGCTCTACCTGGACCCTGCCTTTGTACCCCAGACCGCCCCGGATCGGCTGAGCACCGACGCGCAGACCTTGTCCGCCGCCTTTGTCGGTTTTCCGTTGGAAGTGGGCAGCGTGGTCATGGGTCACGAGTCCGGCTGGCATTGGATTATCGATTCCGAAGGAACGAAGGTTCAACGCCCCATGCGCGAGTGCACCGTTCGTGCGATCGCCCGCATCCGGACGCAAGACGGCGCAGTGATCAGCGATCAACGCTTATGGACTGCGCAAACCGCGCAGGATCTGCCCGCTACCGCAGAAATGGTGGAACAGACCGCGCAGTTGGCCCGCGAACTCACCGCGGTGTCGGACGCCGCGCCTATCAGCGAAGAGTATGTTGGTCCTGTCATCTTCGAGGATCAGGCCGCCGTCGATTTGTTCCGGTACCTGCTGGTCCCACAGTTGGAAGGAACTCCCGCAGAAGTCCCTTTCGAGTCATGGTTTGGTGACTTGGGCGAACGCTCCTCGTCCGTACGCATGGGCCGCCGCGTGCTTCCGCTCGGTTGGGCCGCGGTCGACGATCCACACCAACGCCCCTCACATCCCTCCTCCAACGCCGTCGATATTGAAGGGACTCCTACCGAAAGCGTGGTGTTGGTCAAGGATGGTATCGTTCGCGATCTCCTTATGTCCCGCGTTCCTCGCCCGGATCGAAAGACCACCAACGGTCACGGACGAGGCGCCATCGGCCAAAGGGCCAGCGGACGGGTCGATCAATTGCGTGTAGATACACCTAAGACCTCCACGGAAGCGAAAATCTACAAACAAGGCTTAAAACTCGCGGCGTCTTATGGTCGAGACTACGTTTTGGTGATTCGAAGGTTGCAAGAGCCGGCGATCCTCAACCTGGAGGGCGGAAATTTCGACGGCGATGCCAATCCCCTTCCCCCGCCGGTGTTCATGGTCCGGCGCTATGGGGACGGCCACGAAGAGGTGGTCCGCGGCGCGAGCTTTTCCGGTGTTCATCGTTGGGTTTTGAAGGACATCGTCGCCGCCGGGCGACGGGTGGAGGGCAGTTACATGGCCGCCGCACAAGGCTCGGCAGATTCCCTCGGACCCATCGAGGGAATGCCCACTTGGATATCGGTACCGGAGGTGCTGATCGGCGAAATGGAGCTCGTGCCTGTTCCTGGGGATCCCAGCGAGCTTCCCATCGTTCCTCTTCCCGTGGGCCATTGATCATGGCTCGAAAAAAGACCAAACAACGCCCTCAAGTCGGATTGCTCGGCAAACTCCTCACCCGACGCTCCGGCGGCCGCTGCGAGCTCTGCGAGAGCAGAGATGCTCCCTTTCCCTGGGAGGTACCTCCCTTTCCAACGGAACCCGATCCCGATCGAACGCTCATGGCGTGTGGCCGCTGCCGGGCATGGCTCGACGGTGCCGAAATGCGACCGGTGGAGGCGTACTTTCTGTCAGGCGCCGTTTGGTCTGAGCTTCCGGCGGTAAAACTCGCGGCCGCCCGACTGTTGCTTGCGGTGGACGACCCCGAAGATCCGTGGGTCCACGACGCTCTCGATGCCGCGGATGTCGATCCCGCGACAGGCGAGTTTCGGGTAGTGGTTTCCGAGCCCGGTAGCGCCGAGTGGTAGCAACCGAGCTTCAGCTCCCAAAGCCCTACTGCGGCAGGTCGATGTCTTCGAGAACGGGCACTTCTGGCGCTTCTTCCGTACCACCTGGAACCGCAGGCTCTTCCACCAGCGGGTCCGCTGGAGCCGCGGCAAACGTAGAGGCTTCAGGTAAGGACGGATCACAGAGCATAATGTACCAATCCTTCAGGATTTTGTTTTCCTGATCGAGGTATTCCGCAAACCGAGGAAGCGAAGTCACCTTCTTCTCGGCTTCGGCGATCGACGGTTGCTCTTGGCCTGAACGAATGCAATGACCAAACCGCGCCTTGCGGTCCGCATTCAGCGTCAACTGAACCGCATCCCGGCATTTCCCCATCTTTTTCCGGTTGCCACGTTCACAGATGTCGAGCTGACTCTGGTTAACAAAGGCTTCCCAGCGGCGCGCAAGTGCATCTTCTCGGGCTTCGCGGGTTTCCTCTTTGGAAACCTCAAGTTCTACTTCTTTTTTCTTCAGTTTGACGACCAAGCGCTCTTTTTCGTCGATGGCGTCCTTGAGCTGTTGTTTGACGACAACCAATTCCGCTTTCGCTGCTTCAAGCTCCTTCTTGAGCTCGGCGCCATGTTTGCCGCGGCGAACCATCTCCGCTTCCAATTCGGCGACCCTGGCTTCCTTGGTACGCATTTCCGTGACCAGCCCCATCACCTTGTCGTTGGCTTGGTTGAGGCTCGCGGTGACTTCGTCCACCTTAGGTTGGCAGGCGGCGTCCAACTCCTGAGCGGTAAGCTCGCGTGGAACCTCCTTTTCAACAACCTCCGCGGGCTTGGCAACGTACACGATCACCGCACCGGTTAGCGTGCCCAACACCAGAGCAAAACCAGCTACTAAAGCAGGTAAAATAAAACCAGGCAGCGTGGAGCGCGAAGCCTGCTGACCTTCAGAAGCGTTGTCGTCCATGATATCCCCCTAAAGCCCGCTCCCCTTATCTGAACGTGCCCAACACGGCTTGCGTCGGAGACATCCACTCGACGAGCAGACCTGCCGCCTCAAACTGGGGCTCCAGCACCTCCATATCGCCCACAACTACCCAAAGTCTGGGTTTATCCTCGGCCCAATACGTGGCGGCAGCGCGCTGCGTGTCCGCGGACGTCACACCATCGAGACCTTGGTAGAACGCCGTATAATCACTGATCGTCAGACCTTCGTAAAAGGCGCCAGAGTACATTCCCACGGCCGTTCCAGACGTCTGCATGGCCATATTCCACTCGGAAACCTTGGAATTCCGTGCCGCGGCCAGCTCGCCAGGAGTGAGCCCGTCGGTCACAAGTGCCGAAACCTCCTTCTGAATCTCTTGCATCGCCTCCACCGTGCGCTCGATCGGCACATCCACGGTGACCGTCCAATGGGCGCGCGAACGACTGTTGGTGTACTTCGAACTTGCAGAATACGTCATTCCTTTGTCTTCGCGCAGGTTGCTGTTCAATCGGGACAGGAAGCTCCCCCCCGTCGCAAAATCCAGGAGGTGGAAAGCCGGTTCGTCGGGTGTGGAGGCGAGCGGCGCTCCCGTTCGAAGCCGGATCGCAGATTGGGTCACGCCCCCCAAGTGAATAGCCACAATGCGTGTTTCATGCGCGGGATCTGGCGGATAGTCAAGTGCTTTACTATCTGAACCCATCCCCGACACCGCGGCCGTCAGCCACGGCTCCACCGTGGCGCGATCCACGTCCCCCACCACGAGCACATCCAGAGGAGCGTCCTGAAGAAGTTCTTGGTGCAATGCCTCCAGATTCTGGACTTTCAATTTTCGGAGGCCGTCGAGATCCGGCCTTCTACCGTAAGGTGAGTCCGGCGTGAACCAAGCATGCGTCAACGCCCGCGCTGCGGGTGGAGCAGTGGACTGAATCCCCCTTCCTTCGTACCATTGCAGCGTTTCTCGACGTTCGCGATCGAGCTCCTTCTTCACAAATCGGGGCTCTCGCAACACCTCCGCCGCCAACGATATTCCGAGTTCGAGGCTCTCCAAAGGCGTTTCCAAATCCACGCCTGAATAGCGGAGATCCCCCCAGGAGGAGACCGAACAGTGGTGCTCTGCCACCAGGTCGGACACCTGGCCGGTTCCATACGATTGGGTAGCTCGATCCTGAATTTCGAACAGGAGATCGGTGGCCGCGGAGGGTCCCGACGCCAAATCCATGCTGCCGCGCCCAACGATAAATTGGACCTGCGCTTTGCGAGATCCAGGAACCTTGACCAGATGAACCTTCACTTTCCCAATTTGAAATTCTTCAGGTAGCGCCAACGCTCTCACGGCCGGAGGGATCACCGGTGGTGGAGCGGTTCGCACCGGCCCTACAGGCGCAATCTCCTCATAGGTTTCGTCTTGTGGAGTTACAACGCCTGCCATTGCCAAGCCAAAGCACAACCAACCGCCAATCATGGGAGCTCCACCGTGGCGGCACCCGCCAAAAAGCCTTTGTCACCGTAGGGGACCACCGAGAGGGTTCCTCTCCGCTCCGCCGTCAAATAAGTACGAATCACCCTCGATACATCCTCGGGGGTAACTTTGGCGTACGCCTCCCAAACGGCCTTGTCACAGTCCGGTCTGCCGGTTCGAACGAGACAATCCGCAAGCGCCGAGGCGCGGTCCTCGGGATACTCCCGATCATCGAGGATCTCGTTGCGGAAAATTCCGCGCGCACGCTCTAACTCCGCCACCGTCGGAGGCGTCTTCGCCAATTGTGCAAGTACTTTGCTCACCTTCTTATCGATCTTCTTCAGCGAGGTGTGTGGCGTGGTCACATAGAGCTGAAATGAGCCGTCCAAATCGGCACCATACGCATAGGCGTTGTCATCGGTGGCGATCCGACTGCCAAAGTACACCGCATCATCCAAGCGGCTGCCTCGGCCGGACGAAAGAATGTACGAAAGAAGGTCCAACGCCGGAAAATCCGGGTGCGAACGTTCCGGGATCGGCCAGAGCAAAAACAAGGTGCGCCCATCCACCGAGTCTTCGATCAGCCCGTCACGCGCAGACCCCGGGTCGGGAGCGGTTTCCGCGCGCGCAGCCGCGGGTCCGGGGTCCGGGACATCGGAAAACCAATGCGTCACTTTGTCCAGCATCGCACCGGTTTCAAAATCGCCCACCAATACCAGAACGGCGTTGCGCGGCCGATAATGCTCCCGCCAAAAACCTTCGACGGCCTCAATGTTGAAGCCCTCCACATCGGCGACCGTTCCAATCACCGGGTGGGAATAGGGGTGACTCTCAGGAAACAGAAGTTTGGATATGGTGTCTTGGTCGCGTCCATGCGGAGCCGTGAGCCCCTCCGCACGCTCCTGCAGTACCACCGACTGCTGATTCTCAAGGTTGATCTGGGTCACACCGTCGAGCAGAAATCCCATACGGTCCGATTCCAGGAACAACGCCAAATCTGCCGCCCCCGCCGGGAAGGTCATATGGTAGGCCGTCGCATCTTCCGACGTCCAAGCGTTGTTCTGGCCTCCGGCATCCGTCAACAGAACATCGAACTGGTTTCCGGGCACATTTCGCGACCCTTCGAACATCAAGTGCTCAAACAAGTGCGCACAGCCATATTCTCCGGGTTCTTCGTCCCGAGAACCCACGCGATACCGAAGGTGCAGTGCAACCACATCCGCGCGGTGATCTTCCTCCAACACCACCGTCAGTCCATTCGGAAGCTGGTGCACGGTTGCTGACGTTTCTAGGGGATCTGCCGCCAATGCCACCGCTATCCACCACATGACCCACCTCAATCGCTGGAGTGTACCGCGGATCGGATTCCAACGATTCTGACTCGCGAGTCCGTACGAACAACCGTGTAAATG
>SYKL01000508.1 GCA_005797785.1 Pseudomonadota bacterium
AGCCGATCAACGGGCCAGACGCAGCTACTTTTTCACCCACTCTGTTCCCGACCACCGATAGACTTCGGTGTAGTTTTCGTCGTCTGCGGGGGCCACCTCTTTCTCGATTTCCTCGCCCTTAAAGGTGATTTTCTCGTCCCACTTGTCGTCCCGATCGAGGTCGATTTTCGCGCGGTTCGCTTCCGACGAATTTGCATCTTGATACAAGTTGATTTTGTACGGCTTTCCTTTGGTTACATCCTTGAGTTTGTCGGCTCCAAGCGCCTTGTGGTGCCAAGCCAGCAGGTCCGCATCCACCGGCCGAGAACCCGCGGATAAGGCCGACTCACCACCGGACGAGGCCGGCATTCCAGGGGACACCCATTCACACCCCTGCCAGATCGTCATTTCGGTGTAGAGTTCATCGTCAGCAGGAGCAACCTCTCGCGAAATCTCCCCTCCTTTGAAGGTTATCTTCTCGTCCCATTTTTCATCCCGATCGAGATCGATTTTCGCACGGCTCGCCGTCGCGTCGGTAGAATCCTGGTACACATTGATCTTGTAAGGTTTACCCGCCGTCGCATCCTTGATCTTGTCGGCGCCGAGCGCCTTTCCGGCAAACGCCAACAGGTCCACATCCACCGGGCGAGCGGGCGTACATCCTCCCACTTCCGACACGACCAACGGTGCGACGACCGGATCCTGCACCACCGGCGGCGCGGACGGCACTTCCGACGGACCGTCGGCACGGGCCGCAAACAGCAATCCTCCGCTCGCAAACACCAGGCCCGCACCGCCGCAGCCGACGATCAGCACCACCGCCGAAACGCCCACCAAAAAGGTCCTCAATTTGACCTTTCCTGCCAACATTATGCCCCCACCATGCCCCGCTGCGGCGGAACCGTACAATTGCAATAAGTATACCCACAGGTCTTTGGCTCTCGCGCCAAGCGCAGGCTTCCATCAAGAATATTCCCTAGGCGTTCTTGCCGGTACCGGCGCGCCGGATAGCACCGATAAGCCTCACCTTGATGATCCACAATCAAATAGCGGGCCCCCGCCCAACACATTTTCCCTTCGAAGCTCGGGTCGACCCATCCGGTCCCGTTGTGCCCTCCAAGCGCGAGGATCTCCGCCCGCTCTGCTTCGGTGTACCCGATCACGTCCCGATCCTGCTTCTCAGGCTGCACTCGAAGCGTGACCCCTAACGCGCGAAATTGTTGCACCATCGCCGGTAATTTTGGAAGACTCTCTCGCGTCGCTACGCAGGTCGCCACCACCGAACCCGCGTGGATCCCTTGAAACCACGCCAACTTTTCCGCAAAATCCAGAGGATCGGCATACTCCAAATGCAATGACGCCGAAAGAACCCCCGGTCGAGCTCGCGTCGCCTCCGCGTAGGTCGCCAGCGTCTCCCGAGATGCAGAAAAATTTGTTACCACCGACACTCTTCGTCCGCCGCGCACCAACGCATCGACCAACGCGAGAAACTCCGGATGCGTAAACGGCTCACCGCCGGACAGCTTGATCTCCCAATCCCCAGGCAATGCAAGGAAACCCTCCACAAATTTTGGAAGGTCTCTCGCCCATTGTTTTCGGTTATCCACAAACCGCTGTGTGCAATAACTGCAACGGTAATTGCAAGTCGTGTTCATGTTCCAGGACACCACCCCCTCCAAAGGGTAGGCCGGGCTCATTCCTCCACCGCCGCGATGGAGGAAGATACCCCCTCGATCATTCCGCGATTCGCGGGAACCGTGCACGGGCAAATCGACCACGGACAAGGGGCCGGCTCCGCGTTCAACCGAAAATCTCCGCGGTAGATGTTCCCGAGATGCCCCTTCCCTTTTCGTTTGGCGCTTCGACAGGACCATGCGTCGCCATCCTTATCGACGGTGAAATACTCCACCCCAGACCAGCACATTCTTCCTTGATAATTTGGTGCGAGATTCGCCTCGCGCGGCCCTGGCGCCTCCCCAATCACCGAACGAAGCGCTACCTCATCGGAGTATTCAGCAACCCCTTCCTTGGTTTTGAAAAGCTGCGGGAACCAACGCAACCCAGCAGCTTCAATCCGTTGCTTGCACTGCAACGCGACCGATTCCTCGCCAGGAATCACCACCTGGTTGACCACAAATCGAACCGAAGGCTCCAATAACCCAACAAACCAACTCGCCTTTTCGACAAAAAGGTCTACCTCAGCAAACTCCAAATGCAGGCTCGCGGAGAACACGACCAGCCGTCCGTGCACCAGACCGGCAAACCGCTCCAAATCTTCGCGGTCCGCCGAGAAATTCGTGAGCACCGAAATCCGGTGCGGAGTGTCCGACATCAATCCAGGAACAATTCTTTGCATGAAAAGCGGGTGCGCGAATGCCTCCCCACCGCTACATTTGATCTCCCAAACCCCTGGCAACTCGCCAAAAAATCTCAATGCCGACGAGATTTGCTCCTCGGCGGGCCGCCCTCGCCGGTACTTTTTTGATTGAATGCAATAGCTGCAATCATAATTGCAGGCGCCCGCCACCTGCCATTCAATCGTCGGTGTTCTCACGCTGAAAACTCTTCAAACGCGCCCTCTGCAACCTGTTTGGCGACCCGCTCCCCCCACTTCACATTCTGCTCCAGCTTCCCGCATTGATCGCATCCCTTAAAGAAAGAACCCCTCCGAACCTGATCCCGAAGCGCCTGCCACTCGGGGCCGGTCCACCAGGACGAGAACGAACGCTCGCGAAGCGACCCGACCCGAACTTCCACATTGCAGCAAAAAAGCACATCTTCATCGACCGTAATGCGGCTGAAGACGTACCCCATGTAGCAACCGATCGACTCGATCGGCGCAGTGGCGCGTCCGCCCGATGCGACCTGGCGTTCAAAGAGGGAAAGATTCGTTTGCACTCCTAACTGGGTCGCCGATTCTCGCGCGCGAGGAATCCACTCCTCCAGCAATTGAGCCCGCTGTTCCTCGGTGATCGCCGTTCCTTCCGTTCCCGAGTGAAGGCTCGCCAGCTTATAGTTCACGCGATCGGCACCAAACGATTTCGCAAACTGGACCATCTCCGGCACTTCTGGCGCAGTGTCCCGGTTGATGACCTGCACATGCCTGACCCGGGTTCCCGAACGCGACAGCCGCCGAAGCGTCGCACACATTTTGAAAAAATGCTGCTCGGTCCAGCCTGGATGAAAAGCCGAATAGCTGTCCGGGGTGACACCTTGAACCCCCACCAACAGTTGATCGATCCCGCCCATGCGATCGGGATCGGCGGCCACCAGATTGGTGATCACCGTGAGTTCCCAGCCTTGTTGCTTGATTTCATCGATCATCTCGTAGACATTTGGATGCGTGAACGGCTCGCCCATTCCCGACAACACCACATGTCGAACCGACCGCATCCCGGCTAAATCCGCCACAATTTCCCGAAACCGGTCCAATGGCATCCGGCGGCGTTTCCATTCAGCGGATCGTGGACTCGCCAATAACGGAGAATGATCCCAGCAAGTGACGCACGCGGCATTGCACCCATTGGTCAGATCGATGTGCACGCTCGCCGGACCGGCCTGTGGTATTCCCGCCTGAATCCCCGCTAATATCGGGTCCCGCCAGCTCATGGACCGTCCAACAAGCCACGTTCCGACGCCGCGCCCTGCGAAAGCAAACGCAGAGTCTCCGCTACTGTGCGTTGTCCTCCAGATTCCAAGTGCACAAACGAGCGTTGCGCATCAAAGAGATCATTCTCTTTCGAGAGCCAAGCCCCCAGGAGCTCGACAAAACCCGGGGCGGTGAGCGTCCGCTGAGCCGGGATCGCCCTCAACAAAGCCACCGCCCCACGCCAATCGTCGAACCGCGCCAACACCGGAAACCCGATTTCACATGCGGCGACCAATTCGGACCCCGACGCTGCCGGAAACTTCCTTCCCAAGGCCGATACCCACTGGATCGCCAAGTCCAACGGAATCGACAACTTCTCCGCAAGACGGAGCACAGAAGCCGCATTTCCACCCTTCGGCGGCTCGCGAGGAATCTCCCCCACCGTTACCCCACGATCTTGGAGCTCGAACCCTGCAGCGCGTCGCTCCGCCCAAGCGGACGGGGTTTCGCCGCCGACCGCTCGCAACAGGTCCAAAACGAGATTCGAATCCACGCTTCGGCTAAGGCCCAACACCTCCGGTGAAAACATCTGTTCCGCCCGCCGCAAATCCTCAACGGGAACCAGACCTGACAACAACGCCAAGGCGGCTTTCCTCGCTCCGTTTTCGGGCACCAAATTGCGCGCCGCGGCGGCGGTACCGACGTCATTCAACAGTCCAGGAACTTCCTCCATCGTTTTTGCCAGGCGCCCCGCTCCCGCCGTCACCGCCTGTGACACGCGTTCGTCCTGATCGTCTGCCGCCCGTGGCTGCGGCAAAAATACCGTGGGTACGCCAGCAAACATCAGCTCGTTATACGCATTGTACCCGCCCGCTGAAACGGCCGCATCAAAACCCGAAAACAGCTCAACTGGAGTATACCGGTCCAACCAAGTGATCCCCTCTCCCCGCAGCTCTGGCCCCTGATACAGAGGCCCGGCTCCCACCACCACATGCCAGTCTGTACGAACCAAATCGGCGATCAGACGGGGTAATACACCCGAAGCGGCCGGATCCCCACCACCCCCCATCGTCACGTACACCGTTCGTTTTGCGCCGGTCACTCCCAGCGCTGCCCGAGCCTCGGCTCGAGAAAGGAGTTCCTCCCGCTCTCTGGCCACGATCGGTCCGACAAACGTGCGTTCTTCCGTCGACCGCCCCGCCTCGGGAACCAAAATCTGTTGGTATAGAGGCAATAACGCTGCGTATGCGGACTCCCGCTCGACCTCTCGCCGCACCGGCCGAGCCACCAGCACGCGCCGCTTCACGAGCTCTAAAGCGGCGATCAACTCTCCAAACGATCCCGCCGGAAAAGTATCCACCACCAGCAAGTCGGGCTGCAGCCCTACAATGGCGTTCAGAACCCAACTTCGCGCGATCGCCAAGTAGCGGGCAGGATCGATGCCCGCATCCCGCATCATCACCTTGGATGGTAACTTTAATGCCGGAAATCCTTCGCGACGCGCCAGCGTATCCGCCTCGGACGACGTCAACACCCAAATCTCCGCTTTTAGTCCCAATACCGCACAATGCCGCCGGACCCAGCGCAGAATCGCCAGTTGTCGCGTCAGGTGGCCCAACCCCCGCCCGTTGATCGCGTAACTGACGATCACCAGCTTGGAACGGCTCAAGACAGATCTCCCAGATCATCGTGCGCCCGGTCGGCGACCGCCGCCCCAACCGCATGCCCATGATCATGGCGATCGACATGTACAATGGTGACACTCGGATTGCGGTCGTACCAACCCTGCAATCCCGGGTGGTAACTTCCCGGCGGTCGACCGGTCATTTCAAACCACCAGAGGTTCGGATCATTGTGAATGTCAAAGTACTGATACCGATCATACACGACAATTTTCTGCGATACTCCTCGATATTTCTCTCGACGAGCCGCCGCCTTCTGTACAAAGGTGAGCCCCTTGGCCGGGTACGCCGCATCCGGGTACTGCGCATAAAGCTTCTTAGGTCGCCCATACTTTGCGACCTTCAACTCAGCTTGCGCTCGACGTTGGCTGAGCGCGAGCAGGTCCGCCTCCACCGTCTTCGTGAGCCCCTGCATGTACTCGAGCTTCGCTTTCAAGCCCGATAGTTTCTTCAATCCCATTTCCAGGCCACGGTCCTCCCCCGCCCAACTCTGCAGCAGGGCAGCATCCGCCCCTTTCAAATGAACGCCAAGCGCTTTATGGCATTCGTCCAGATAAATTTCTTCTAGGTGCTGCAAGCGATACACGGAATCGTCATGCTTCTTTACCAACCCGAGCACCGCGTCGCGCTCTTGGGTCACCTGGGCGACAACACCGCGCCATTGTTCTCTCGGAGCGCGCGCTTTTTCGTACGCGGGCAGGACGTCGTCGCCAAAGTCGTTCATCCCGAGGGCCGCACAAATCCGATCGCCCGCCGCCCAACGCCCCCAGTATTTTGGCGTCCACCAGCGGTTTTCAAACTCCGGCGTATCGTATTTCGCGTCGACCAAGTCCAAAAACCCATCCAAACCTTCGAACTTCTGACATTCACGGTTCCAAGTATCGAACAGGTCGGTCGCCTCCGCCAGCCGCCGGGTGATGCTGCCCACAGGCCCCACCAAATACTCCCTTCGAACATACATTTCGTTCTGCTCAATCGCTGCCACGTCGCGCGTCAACGCGACGCGCTCCCGTTCCATCGCCTTGAGCGGATCGAAGCGAGAATATCCCCGAAATCCTGTTTTCTTTTCGGCCTCGGCAAGCGCTGCAACACTCAAATCCGGAACGTAGATCGCGGCCAATGCACGGGCGGCCTCGTCCAGCTCTCGCTGAACCTCAGTGCCCGCTGCGACGATCTCTTGTCGCACGGCCCCAAGCGAGGCTTCCTCTCCACTCAATTGCGACGAAAGTTGCGAATACGCATTTCGCAGATCGGAGCCGCTGTAGGCCACATTCCCCCCCTCCTCCCCATGGCCGTTCTCCAGGCGCACGGCAAGTTTCGCACGCCAAAGGAGGCGGCTTGACAACTTTCTGACGCATCCGACCCGGCCCCGTTCGTTCATCCCGCAGGAAGGTCGCCATGCACTCCAAGCCCCTGCTTCTTCGTACCTGTTCGGTCGATTTGATCACCGGGCTCGTCAACGCCGACACCCGAACGGATCAACTTCACGAAACGGAACTTCGTCTGCTGAATACCCTCGTTGCACAACCCAACGTCGCCATTTCACGCGCCGATCTATACCTCGCCGTTTGGGGAAGAAGTGGCGGTAAAAGTAGGGTTCTTGACGTCACCATCGCACGAATTCGTCGAAAGCTCGAAGCCCTGCCCGACCGACCCGAACACTTGATCACCGAATTCGGGGTCGGTTATCGCTTTCGAACTCTACAATCCGCAAACGAGCGCCCGACCGAACCCGTGCGCTTCGACCGTTTTGACGAACTGTCTCTCATCGGCAGCTGGTTTTCCGAGGGGCAACGGATGGTTTCGTTAAGCGGACCGCCCCACTCCGGCAAGACCACCCTCGCCAACATGGTGATGGCGCTCCACGGAGATCGGCGTTCGCGCGTCAAAGTCTCGATGGAGGGCGTGCACTCCGCGGTGGCCGCCGAGAGTAGGATGGCGACAACCCTCCGACCGATTCTAGAAGCGGGTTTCGGCGGCCGTTTTTTGCTTGTCCTGGACGATGTCGAGTTCGCTACAGATGCGCTGGTTGGGGTAATCCATCGGTGGATGTCACGTTTTCCCACATTGGACGTGTTGACCGTCGGACGGTGCCCCCTTCCGGATCCGCGCGCGGCATCGGTTGCCCTCTCCCGCCACGCGCGCCCCCGGCGGCAAGAACGCCCATTTACTGACCATTTTTCCGCGGCAAGCTAGAGGAGGACCAGCTGCACCACGTTCTTTACATTCGAGCACGCAGAAACGGCATTTCCGCCGATCAACAGGCGTAGCGGCCCCCCAGCGTCGGCCGGCAAGGGTTGCCCACCTAGGGAGTGCACCAGCCAGCCCCTCGCCAATACGTCCAACGCGACCGCTGGGCTCGCAAACCCGTCCCCGGCGGTCACCACGGCCTCACCGTTTAGGGACGCGCCCACGGCCTCCAAAACGCTTGCAACGGGCACCGCCGCGCCGGAGCGACCCGAAACCTCGACCCCCACGTCCGGAATTCCACCCGGGAGGTCGATCAACTCCTCCCGAGAAAACGTCCTTCTCGTGCCGTTGGCTAGAACCAACTCCAGCGGCGCATTCGCGGCCAACGTTCTCCGGGCTCCTTCGATCGCTTGAAGCGTACTTTGAATGCGGTCCATGTCGCGATCGATAACGTCCACCCGGCTGTCCCGACGATGAGGGGTCAGCCTCGCATGAAGCCTTTGTCCTACCTTTTCGATCAGGAAGGTGCCGCGATCGGTCCGAAAGATCCCTTTGCAACGCTCCACCGCCGGAAGTGCCTCCAATGCCTCCCACGAAAACAGCGTTTCGGCGTCAAATATCCTGGAGACCACATGAAAACCGTCGGTGGAAGCGTGGTGGGCGTGATCGTGCGACCGCTCCTTCGCCCCGCCCTGCAGAACATCCAAGCTCAACCGACCATAAGTCGTCCGCACCACCTTCTCGGGCCCGGGCCACAGTCGCGAAATCCTTTCGTCAAATGCCTGCAACTCCGTTTTCGTCGCCAGATCGCACCGGTTCGCGACCAATACGTCCGCCGCCTCCATCTGCTCGTGCACCAGGGGTTCGTCGCATCGTTTAGGATCCACCAACACGATCACGGGCCGCACCTCCACCCGGTCCCGATGCGGACCACGTCGCAAGGTGTCCACCAGGTCCGCAGGTCGCGCCAATCCCGTGGGTTCCACCAGAATTCGGTCCGGGCGCTCATGGTCCAAGATCTTGCCCAATGCTGCATTAAACTGGCTCGGCGCTGTGCAACACACGCATGCGCCTTGGATTTCGCGCACCGCAACCCCAGCACCGTCGATCACGCTCGAGTCGATTTGACCCTCCCCAAAGTCATTGACGATCACCGCCAACTTCTCGCCCTTGAGCGCCTCCAGAAGCCCTAAAACGGCGCTCGTTTTCCCCGTTCCAAGGAAACCCGCGATCACGTGCACTGGGATTCGCATTTGACCTTCCCTCGGCTCCCTATCCAAGTGACGCGCTCCATGGCAGAATCCCCGCGAGGGTTTCATGCGCCACCGCTTCATCATCACCGCAAGCACCGTAGGCGCCCTCGCTTGCGGACAGCCGGTCGTTCACGCCAACCCGCCCGAGCCTGAGGTCTTAGTCCCTCCAAAGCCCGCTTCTGTGGACGTCAAGTTAGCCTCAGAGCGCGAACGAGTGGCAGGAAGCCCCACCGCGCCCGTTCCCTTGAACGCCTACTCCGAAAAACACGGAATGGTCTACAAATCTCGCGAGGGCGACAAGTGCATCGTATTCCCGGACGACGGCGTTCAACGCAATCCGGGGCAGATGCCACCGCCTGCGGATTCCCCTTGTTCGCCGCTGATGATGGATCCGATCTGGCAGGAGTGCGCCTACGGCACGATTTACGACCGCGGGGAAGCGGGCTGCACGTGTTTTGTCGGTGGAAACCCTCCTCCGCCGGAAAAACCGCTCTCCCGTTGCCCGGTTCACCCCTAGTGGCGAGCTCCCATCGAGGACCTCCCCGGGAGTGCCGATCGTGCTAGCTTGATCGTGCAGCAAGGGACGTCGGAATGTCGGTGATCGGGCTCCGGGTCGGGCCATTCGAAATCGTTCGCGAAGCGCGGGTTCCCGAGCCAGGCAATTGGTATCGTGCGACCCGAACTGGGAACCCAAAGCGACGTACCAATGACGTTTTTGTGCGCCTGTTGGAGCCAAACGCTTCGGGCAGAGTTCGAGCGGCATTGCAAGCGCAATTCGACACACTCAAAGCGCTCGCCGATCCTCGCGCCCCAGAGCCCGTGGCCTATTACGAAGGAAATGGCGCTTTGATCCTCGGTGCCAACGAGGGCGTCCCTCTTGATACCCTGGTCATGGAGCGAGAGGCCAGCGCCGTCGCGATGAGCCCAGCAACCCTGCTCGACATCGGCCTGGAAATCTCGGAAACTCTGGTTCGTGCTCACAATCGGAACGTGGTGCACGGACACCTTTCCCCTGAGCAGGTCGTGCTTGCTCCCGACGGAAAATTGTGGATTTGGGGCTTTGGTACCTCACACGACGACGATCTCAACCCTTCCTGGATTCCGCCCGAGATCGCGCGCGAGGGCGAACCCAGCCCCGCCACCGATCAATGGTGCCTGGGCGCGATCCTTTCAGCGTTGGTCACCGGAAAGCCCCCTTGGAGAGGGGAGGATCCTCTGGCGGAGGCGCGGCGCGGTGACCCAGCGGTTGCCGTGGAATCGGTGGAGCGGCAATGGCCCGCCCTGGGGCGGGTGCTCAGGCGCCTCATGGATCCCCAGCCGGAACATCGCTTTGGCTGGGTACACAACGCCCGCCAAGAGCTGTTGATGCTGGCACGAAACGCCCCAGGAGCCAGCGAACGCAAGGATCTGGCGACCACCTTGACCCGACGCTCCCCTGTCGCCATCGAAACCCCACTTCCACCGCCGGAAGAGGACGAGACCGCCATCGAGACGGAAGTCGTCCCCCCCACGTCCCCGGAAGCTCCGCCGGAGGATGCCCCTCCGGTTCCGAAGGTTCGACGCGAAAATCTCCCGGTGGAACCCTTCCCCGTCGTGCGTGTCGATCTGGAGGATGAGGTGCCGATGGCGCGGCGCACCGACACTCCGGCGCGCGCGCGCTCCAAGGCGGCGGACCCCGCTGCGGATGCGCCGAAGACTGCCCCAGAAAACAGCGATTCGCCCCCCGAAGAGCCTGCATTAACCGAGCTCTTCACGGAACCCGCCCCGACAGAATTCCTCGCAGAGCGGCGCGCGACGGAAATGTTCACCGATCGAGCTCCGACCGAGCTGTTCGGACAGAACATTCCCACCGTTCCAGAGCTTCCAAGCCTGATTTCCGCGCCAGAACCCGAAGAGGCTGACCTTTCGCCCAAACGGTCGCCCGAACCTGTATTCGCGGCGGTGGAGGAGGAGCCCTCCCTGCCGGAAGCCCACCTCGCGTCAGACGCTAACCTTGGCTTCGCTCCTAGCGAAGAGCGCCCCTCCGTCTCCGATCCTCCTCCCCCCGCCCGCCTCGCCGGATGGGAAGACGAAACCTCCGCACCGGAACCGATCGTGCCGACTCTCAAAGACAAAACCGACTACGATCTTGCAGAATCTGACGTCCCGGCGGAGCCGCCTCGCCCGACGTTGATCACTTCGCCACTGGACGATGCGCCTCGTCCAACCGTGGTTCCCGTGACCGATCCCGACGCACACCTGACCCCGGTTCAAATGCCCATGCGTGTCCAACCGCTCGATGACGACATTCCATCCCCCGATGAGCTCCCCGAGCCGCTTCCCGAGCCCGCGGATGCCTGGATCACCCGCGCCGCCCCATGGTTCGCCGTGGCCATGACGGTCATCCTTGCGGCCTACACCATCGGTCGGTATTTCGGATGAACCTCCCCTCTGGGGTGGAAGTCGTCGCCGTCCGCACACCGACGCTCCCTCCAGCGACGCACACCAATACGTGGATCGTTGGAGAAGGGACGTTTACCGTCTTTGATCCGGCGAGCCCGTATGAGGATGAGCAGCGTCGGCTCGCCACCCACGTGCAACGGCGCATCGATCGCGGCGAACGCTTCGAACGGATCGCCTTGACCCACCACCACCAAGACCACGTGTCCGGGGCGATCGCCCTGCGAGATGCCTTTTTTCCTCGGGTTCCGATTGCGGCGCACCCGATCACCGCGGCGAGGGTCGCACCCCACATCCACGTCGACGAACCCTGGCACCACCAGGAAACCAAGCTTTGTGGGGGCCTCTCCGTGACGGCGCACTTCACACCCGGCCACGCCCCCGGACACTTGGTCTTCCAGGAAGCCCGCTCCAAGGCCGTGATCGCTGGCGACATGGTCGCTGGAATTGGTACCATCCTGATTGATCCGTTGGATGGCGACCTTGGTGAGTACCTGGCCTCCCTCGAAGCCATGCGAAAGCTGGCCGCCTCAATGCTGCTTCCGGCACACGGTCCGTCGTTAACGCAGCCCGACGCGATACTTTCATTCTACATCGCCCATCGCCACCAGCGCACCGAGCAGATTCGTCAAGCACTTGACCAATTGGGTACTGCCACGCCGCTCGCATTGGTCCCATTGGTGTACGCCGATCTTCCGGCTGAGGCCCACAAGGTCGGAGCGATACAAATCACGGCTCACTTGCTCTGGATGCAGAGACACGGGCTCGCCGATCTTCACGCGGGAAGCTGGCAACTGTCGCGTTAAGGGCAAAGGCGGGTTTAGGCTTCCACCGCCTTCGCGCACGCTGCCCACAGACGGCGCGCCATTCCCTCGGGCTTCGCGGAGAACGCCGTTAGGTTCTCGCCAACGGTCCCCAAGGATACACGCGCGGCCCGGGCATCCCCGGCCCGAGCCTGCACCACCGCCTCGACACAAAGGCAAGTAAATCGCGCCCAATCGTTGGACTGGCCGTCGATCGCCCCGCGCAAACCCGCCAGTTCGGCACGAACCGCCCCTGGCGTCTCGGCAGCACGCGTAGACAGCTCAAACAACTGATACACCGCAGTATTTCGGCGCGAGCGCGGCCATTGTTCAAGCGCCAACCGGGTCGCTTCGGTGCGCCCCTCCAACAACGCGCCCAATGCTCGAGCCCAAACGTCCCCGATTCCTCCCCAAAGCGGACGATCGAAATAGGTTTCACGCCACTGCATCGCGTATTCGAAGCCCCTAGTGAGCGCTCGAGCAAGCAATTGCATGCTTAGTAACACCGCTACCGGCTCGGTCTCGTCGATCGCCTCTTGAAGATCCTCCCATTGGATGCGCAACCGCTGACCGGCCCGACTCTCCAGTAGCCTCGTCCAACCGCCAATTTTCGCCAATCGTTCCGCTTCCCATACGGAGGTCAGCGCTTCGGCCAAGTGCCCTTCCCGGACATTCCAAACGCCCGTCGCTAAGCGCTCATACGCCACAAGGAATGGGTCGTCGCCCATTTCAGCCCGCGCCGCGGTCAGCCACCCCTCCAGTTCCCGCCCCTCGCCCAAAGCCGCATTCGGAACCGCCGCCAACAGCACTCTCGCGCGCTCCTGCCCTGACAATCCCGCAGCGAGAGCGACAACCCGGCGTCCCCCGAACCCGGCAGCGGACTCGCCCATCGCCACCGCCAAGGCGACGCGCCAAGTCACAGGCGCGAGAACCGCCTCCGCTTCTAGCTTTTTGATGATCGCGGTTTCTGGGGCAACCCGCGCTGAGCTGCACAACACCAGAGCCACACCACACCTGAGGCGAACCAACGGATCTTGGGCTAACAACCCCAATTCGAGACCTGCCGATTCACGGCGCCATTGGTCGATCAGCGGCTCGCCCAAGTGCACACGCTCAAGCAGATCCTCTGGTACCAAGCTCGCAAACCAAGCGCACACCTGTTCCCGGACCCGGCCATCGGCGTGCGCCACCGCAAACTCGCGCGCCGGCGCCAGCATGCGAAAACGTCCGTCATCCGCCCGCCAACACCAACTGTGCTCGATGAGCGCGAGCACCCGATCGGAAGCTCGCGGACCAAGCACGTGTTCCGCGGCCGCCATGCTAAACCCGTCGGGAAAAGCGGCTAATGCCACAAGCGCCTGTTTTTCGGCGTCGGACAGCAGTTGCCACGACCAGTCAAGCGCACCCCTCAACGACCGATGCCGTTCCGGTCGATCCGCCTCCGTCACTTCCAGAAGATCGACGCCGCTTTTCATGCGCGCCACCAACTCGCCAATGGGGTAAAGCCGAGAACGCGCAGCCGCCAACTCGATCGCCAATGGCCAGTAGTCAAGCAACTTGACTATCTGCGAAAGCTGCATTGGATCGGCCAAATAATTCGGGTCCCTTCGAAGTGCTCGATCAAGGAACAACGCCTGCGCGGCCTCCGAATCCAGTGGCCCCAATGGAATCAACGCCTCAGTCAGCAAGCCCAGCGGCCGACGCGAGGTCACCAAGATTCTTAGCTGCGGGACGCGGGCGAGCGCGTCTGAAACAGCACCTGCAAAGTCCGGAAGAAGCTGTTCCACATTGTCGATAAACAGCCAGACGTCCCCCAGCGCCACCGCCGCCGCAAAGCCCTGTTCGGCGTCACCGAGCTCCGAGCCAATTTGGGCCACCGCCAAATCGACCCGATCTTGGTTCGCAAGGTCCACACCTACGACCTGCAGTTCCGTTTCGACCGACGCTTCCATCATCAACCGGGTTTTTCCGATCCCGCCCGGTCCAACGATGGAAACCAACCTCTCGGTTGCGAGCCGATGCCGCAGCCAGTCCATTTCCTGCCTTCGCCCGAACAAAGCGCTCGTGTTGCGAGCCACCGGCTCGGGCAGGGGAAAGAACCGGTACCCTTCACCCACAATCGTGAGCAAATGCACGGGATTCGACGGGTCCAATTCAATCTTCGTACGAAGTTTATGAAGGGTCACATCGAGTGTACGCGATTGAACCTGCGGGGCATACCCCCAAACCTCAGTATAAAGCTCCTCTCTGGGAACGACGACATCCGCCTTGCGCGCAAAGTAACGCAGCAGCGCCAACTCTTTGCCGATCAACTGGACGGTCTGCCCGTCGCGATCAAAAGCACCCGTGGCGAGATCGATCATCCCGGCAGATAGGCGAAGAAGTTGCGCCATGGACCCCTACAAACCGCAGCCAGCCGCCACGCGTATTTGGAGCTTAGACTTCCTCAGAGGCGTCGTCCACCTCGTCAGCAAGCTCCAACGCAAAGTCGTGGAGCTTCTGAAGTTCCGGCTCCAACTTCTTTAGGGGAACGCCCAACTTCTTCGCAGCCGCCTTGTCGCCAAGCGCGCCACGCTCGGAGAGCAAAGCCACATAGCTCTTGACGTAGTCCGGGTACTTCTCGAGCAGGCGGACGAAACGACGCTGTAAAAAGGGATCTTCGCTGACAGCGTCGATCGCCTTTTCGGTCTCCGCCGCGCGCGCAAAACCAACGGCGTTCGGACCTTCTTCGGTCAGCTCTGCCGTTTCAGTGACCGGCTCGGGCTCCGGGGCTGGCTCACCTGGATTCCCCAGATCGCCCACCGACGGATATTCACCGATCTCCTGAAGAATGTCCTCGGAGAGGACGATTTGCATGTCACCCCAATCCACCAAGCAGGGACCGGCATGCTCGATCAAATACCGAAGAATGGACACCTGAATCCCGTCGAGATCCTGAACGCCATTTCGCTCCACACTTAGAGCAGATCGGCATTCATCCAAGCGATCGAGGACTTCATCCGAGACATCCCGACCGTAGGCGTCCGACAATTCGGCCACATCGTCGCCATTGGGAACCGCGTCCTCCACGGTAATGTCCCCCCAATCCTCGGGCTTTCGCACAAGGCCAGGACGAGCGGCGAACAACGCCATCAACAACTCCCGAACCTTTTCTTCGAGCTTCAATGCCTCCCGCGGGGAGAGCCGCGAGTAGACAAGCCACGAGAACGCCAACGCCAACCTCCGGTCATGAGCCGCCGATCATGGGCACCCGGCAGGCGTTCCGCAACCGGCGCTGACAGCAAAAGACGAAAATTTCGAAAGGAGCGGCGTCAGCTGTGGAGCCGGATTTCTTCCGACGGCCGCGCCAGCACTGCGGCCTCGTGCGCAGCGAGCTCATGAAGCCGAGCGCGCACAAGATCGCGCTCGAAATGGCCATACGCCATCTGCACATAACTATGGAAGTGCCGCGCTTCACAAGCGAGCAACGAAGTATAGAATTCACGGAGTTCGGAATCCGGCAAATGCTCCGCCAACAACTTCATCCGTTCACAGCTGCGGGCTTCGATCAGCGAGCAGATCAACAAGGTGTCCAGGAGTTGGTTTGGTTCTTCCTTGCGAACGGCCTCATGCAAGCCCTTGGCATACAAGCTAGGTTGGAGCACACGAAATGGAATTTCGCGCGCTTTGAGGACGCCAAGCACCAGCTCAAAGTGCTCCAATTCCTCGCGCGCCAACGCGGAAAGCGCTTCCATGATGTCCGCCTTTCCCTGGTAGCGGAAAATTAGATTGATCGCCGTCGATGCTGCCTTCTTTTCACAGTGGGCGTGGTCAATCAAGATCAGGTCGATATGGTCAAGTGCTTGACCAATCCAATCGGAACGAGTAGGCGACGCGAGATCGAGCATGCAAGAACCTAATGAGCGGAACGTCTGGTCTATAAATTCCGGCGGTATTCACCGCCGACCTGGTACAAGGCGTGGGTGATCTGGCCAAGGGTCGCTACCCTCACCGCTTTCATCAACTGCTCAAACAGGTTCCCTCCGCTCAGCGCCGCCTGTTGGAGATCGGCCAACGCCTGCGCAGATTCGCCCGCGTGTTTTGCCTGAAAGCGCTTCACCGAGTCGATCTGAGCGTTCTTTTCGGCCGGCGTCGCTCGCCGCAATTCGACCGATGCGGGCTCCCAATCCGCGGCGGCCGTTTTCGGGTCCACAAAGGTGTTGATCCCAATGATCGGCAAAGAACCATCGTGTTTGCGCTGTTCGTAGTAGAGCGATTCCTCTTGAATGCGCATCCGCTGGTATTGGAGTTCCATGGCTCCCAAAACACCGCCGCGTTCATCGATCCGTTCAAACTCCTGCAGCACCGCCTCTTCCACGAGATCGGTCAAATATTCAACGAAATACGAACCCTGCTGCGGATTCTCGTTTTGTGCCTGA
>SYKL01000509.1 GCA_005797785.1 Pseudomonadota bacterium
CTTTGCGACACTGGAGGGCGTGCGCGGTTCCCTTTTTGCGGCCAGGGATGCCGGATGGTTGGTTCCACGCCAGGCTTCGCCCGGACTGCGCTTTGGGCGCCTGGCGAAGCCTTCCGACAAAACGCTAGGTTGGTCCATTGACGTGGTGGACATGGAAGGAGCCGGAGCCGAACATCTCCATCCGAACGGCGAAATCAGCTTGTGCTTCCAAGACCAAGGTTCCCCGTTGTTCTGCGGCCACCCTCCCGGTTGGGTCGTCGTTCCTCCCGGTAGCCAACACATCCCCGAAGTCACCGGAGGTCGTATGTTGATCGCCTACTTTTTGCCGGGCGGAGCAATGACCTGGATCTAGCCAAACCTGCGTCAAATTCCGTCGCAGGTTACGACCACCAGGAGGTGAACTTGGCGACTTGGCTCCACGACGCAGAAATCTACGCTTCTATCGCCGACTCAGGCCCAGGAGGTGCCGCAGATTGGGCTACTTCGCGGCTGGCGATCTACGCTCCCGAGCGTTTCCAGCGGTTTCCGGACGATGAGCGCTGCCACGACGTGGTATTGGCCGCCGCACCGCCAGCAGTATTGCCCGCCTACATCGAGGCACTTCGAAACACACGGCCTTGCACTCCAGGCTTGGCCAACGCTGGGGCTGCACTCGGGATTTATGGCTTACTCCCAAGTGAAACTGGAGCACTCGGCGAAGCATTCCGAGGAGCCCTGGGAAACAACGGGCAAACGGCCGATATCTGGCTTTCTTACGCGCTCTCGATGATCAACGAAGCGGATCCCACCGCCTTGAGCGCAGCGGCCGCCGCCGTCACACCCGAAACCGATTGGGTGCTTCCCATCGTACTTTTGCGTGTAGCGGCCAAGCTAGGCGCCTTGGACGAAGCGGCAAAAGAGGTGGCCGCTGAAATTCACGCACAAAGCTCCAAAGATCCGCACCGGCTGTTCGCTATCCTGGTGGCGATGGGGGTCCCCCTCGGGCCGCTCGCCCAGAGCTACCGTGAGCTGGAACAAGCGATCCATGCGGGTTCTCACCTGGCGCACCGCGCGCCCCCCAGTCTGACCCTCAACCCGGGAAGCATTCGGCGACGGCAACATCAGGCTGTACGCCAACTTTTGGAAGGTGTGACCGCCGATCCAGCGGCAGCGCTCCTCCGAGCCGTATTCGACTCTAAGGAATCCCACGCAGAATGGGGTCTTTGGCCGGTAGCCATTGCCGCATGGATGCGCGCCAGCGCCCAAAAAGACGATCACCATCACCACGGCGATCCGCTTCACGACGTGCTGCACCATGGAAGTGGCGGCATCCCTCCGCTTTTGGCAGAGGCTCGCCGCGATGTGCAAGCGGAGCATGCGTCCATGCTCCGCGAAGCCGTCGAGCACCATCCCGACGTGTCCACCGGATTGTTGGCGTTGACCTGCCTAAGGCGCGGCGGAGATGCCGGAATCGCCGAAGCTTTGCTCCGGATGCACGGAGGAAACGGCAATGCCGACATTCGCACCGCCGCGATCGCCTGCGTCGCTGCCACCCACACCCCCGACACCATTCCAAAATACCTCGCGAGTTCCGACGCTTCTCTGAGAACGCTGGGCCTTGTGTGCGCTGAATGGGTGCCCACCACCGAGGTGCTCGAAGCGTTGCTCCACACCCCCGTCCCTGCCGATCCAACCTTGAAACTTCAGTACACGCGCGCACTCGCCGCGATGGCTGAACCCGCCACCCTCGGGCACCTTCAAGCGCTCAAGGCCGAGGACGAAAAAGGAACATTGTCGGAGCCCTTGGGGTTGGCGCAAGAGCTTCTGCGGGTTTCGGTATAGAGTTCGCGCTCGGGGGTTCCCAATGGCGATGTGGATCTGGCTTTTCGCGGCGTTTACGGAAGCGAATGCCGAAGAAACCTACTATCATCAGGCCGACATCGGCAAAGAAAGCGCGTTGTTCGCGCGCGCCATCGAGGTGTCCGGCAGCACCGCCGATGAGAAAACGGCGCTCGCTCGCAAGCTCTCTGGTGCTCTGGAAGAGTACCGAGCGGCGCTCGACATTCTCGGGCCACGAGGAAACAAGGCCGAGCAAGATCGCCACGCCGAACTCAAAAAGGAGTATGTTCGCGAACATGCCGTAATGAAGGCTTTTGCCGAAACCATGGGCGACGACTTCAACACCGTGTTTCTGGAGGCCATGGAACGCGCGGTAAAGAAGTTTCCAGATACCAAACCGTGCGCTTCAGAGGTCATGATTTCGACGCCCGGCCGAGAGCCGGTGTACCAGCCCAACACCCGATGCGCCGGACGCTCCCTCAACAAGGAGATCGCCGCAATTATGGACAAAGATCCGGTGCTGCTGGCCGAGGTTGAGGACATCTTCAAGCTCAAGTGGCCGACCGTCGACCTTGAAAGCGCACCCCAAAAGCCCACTGTAGGCAAGAAGTACATTCGCGTCCATGCCTTCATCAAAGCCGTGGCTGGAGACGCCCTGAAGGAGATCGAGCTTCGCGATTACAACGATCGACGCCCGTTCTACACGGCCATCAACACCGACAAAACCGTCGAGGAACTTGGTCAACTGCGGGACGACGCCGCCAGAGTAAGCGCTGCCACCGCCACCCAACGGCTCGGCGTTGCGAGCCCATTTTTGGTGGTTGCGGAGGCCCAACTCCAGAAATGGGCCAAAGACGAGGGAGAAATTGGCTGGTGTGCAAATCCAACCCTTCTCGGCGGCTGCGAAGGCGAAGACGTAACGATGGAGCTGGTACCTCGGCTTCTCGAGGTTAAGAAGATCAAGAAACTCGTCGGTAAATGACCCGCCTGCAAAGTCAGGTCGACCTGCGCTCCTTCGACCCCCGTCGAACGCTCCGAATGGGACGTCATCCTCGACGCTGAGTTTTACCGACTCCGCTAGGCAGCGGTCCGTCGGAGAGATACAGCAATGGCCGACCACCTTCCGGCCGGCGAGCCGGATTATCGCTGGAGATCCCATGCACGGCGTCGCACGCCGCATTCCCATTCGTCGCTTGTTGGCCACCGCTGTTGCGGACCAGCCGGCGACGGCGACCGGTTGGATCAAGACCTCCCGGTTCAGCAAGAATGTCAGCTTTGTCCACTTGTATGATGGTTCCAGCACCAAGACCGTTCAGGTGGTTTTGCCGCCGGAATTGGCCGACCTCCAGCCGAGATTAGGCATTGGAGCTTCCGTTCGCGTCCTTGGCACCTGGGTGAAGTCGCCAGGCGGCGAGCAAGCGTTCGAAATTCTCGCGCAAGAAATCCA
>SYKL01000510.1 GCA_005797785.1 Pseudomonadota bacterium
ATGGAGGCCATGGGGCTGGAGGTGGTTCAGCTGGAAGGTGGCATTCTCCAGTACTTTCAGGAGATGCCTGACGCCGAACAAGATTGGGAAGGCGAGTGTTTTGTGTTCGACAATCGGATCGCGTTGAACACCCGGCTCGAGGAGACCGCTGCTACCGCCGAAGAGGTGTTTGCGCGACCGGAAGATCAATGGCGGTTGGAGCGCGCATTGCGGCTGAAAGCGGATTGCGAAAACTCTTGACGCGTCAAGAGGATCTCCCGCCGGTGGTGGGCGGGGTCGGGCCCAGTCAGGTGGTGACTCCGGTGGGGCCGTGGAACACGCTGCTGGAGTTCTTGGTGAACCGGTTTCCGGCGGTGGGCGAGGCCGAGTGGCGGGCTCGGTTCGAGCGCGGCGAGATTCGAACGGACGAGGGCATACAACAGGAACAAGCGCGATTTCGACCGGCGTGCCGCATCTTCTACTACCGAAAGGTGAGGGAGGAGGTGCCTATCCCAGGTTTGGAGGAGGTGCTCTATCAAGATGAACACTTGGTCGTAGCGGATAAACCCCCGTTTTTGCCGGTGGTGCCCTCCGGCCGCTATGTTCAGGAGACCTTGTTGGTTCGCCTGAAACGGAAGCTTGGAATCGACGATTTGAGCCCGGCGCATCGGATCGATCGGGATACCCAGGGGTTGGTGTTGTTTGTGGTGCGTCCTTCCGAACGTGGGGCGTATCAAGCTTTGTTTCGCGACCGACGGGTGGAAAAAACCTACGAGGCGATCGCCCCTTGGCGCGATGGTCTTCCGGAGGTCTACGAGAGCAGGCTTGTGGAAGGTGACGCTCACATGCAAATGATGGAGGTTGCAGGCGCGCCAAACGCGGTCACCGATCTGCGGCTCCTGGAACGTCTGGGGGATCGAGGCCGCTACCAGCTCCGGCCGAAGACAGGTCAAAAGCATCAATTGCGTGCGCACATGGCCGCGCTCGGTATTCCGATCGAACACGACCGCATCTACCCGGTTCTGGGGCCATTGACCGACGATGACTTGGATCGTCCGCTGCAATTGTTGTCGAAAGAACTTGTCTTTGAAGACGCGGTCACTGGGGAACCTCGGCGGTTCGAAAGCCGGCGAGTACTCCGATTTTTCACTTGACGCGTCAAGACTTAGGAGTCGGTCACTCGGATATCCATCCCTGCCGTTTGCAGGCGGGTCAAGAGCTCTTTTCCAAGGGCAAACGCAGGCGTCAGCACGCCGCCCGCTCCAGGGGTAACCTCCACCGAAGTCAACGCAAATCCGGTTTCGCAGAGGCATTTAACCGTAACGCGATTGCCGGGATCGCCTTTGTCGCCGAACACGCCGCGCAGGCTGCGGCCGTCTTCGGTCTTCGCGATGAATTGGTACCGGAAATACCCTGCATCCATGGTGGCTTCGCTCGGACCTTCTCCGGGAGCGGGTCCAAACCGGCGGGCCAACCACCGACCAGCGGAGGATTTGAGAATCGGCGTAGAACCAATAACTCCGAGCCAGAGGGACAGCGCTTTCAGTCGAGATCGGCTTCCCCAAGCCTCGTGATAGCGAAACTGTGGCCCATATCCTCGTCCGGAGGCGGAAAATAGGCCTGCGCTGCGTCGGACGACGGCGGCGTTGACCGGGGTCATGAAAAAAGGCGCGGTCCACGCTTTGAAATCGTCGTTCCACGAGACTCGCGAAATCGGCGGGACCACCGGTAGGGATTGTCCTGGAACGTCCAGCACCTTTGGGTTTTCCATCTCGGTCTCGTCGACCAGCCCCAGCGCGGACGCGAGAGTGCCACCGTTAAACCCGCCGGAAAGTACGCAATAGGAGGAGATTTCGGCGACGTCGACTTGGTAGCGTTCGCGGATCGCTTGAACCATCATCCAACAGCCGAGATCCGGTGGAACGCTGTCGAATCCGGAAAAGGGAACGATTCGGACCCCGCTTTCGACCGCTTGTTGGTGGTGCCGTTCGATGACGCGCCGAACCCAGGGCGTTTCACCGGTGATGTCCGCGTAGTGGGTTTGATGGCGGACGCAGGCGTCGACCACCGGGTCTCCGTACTGGGCATAAGGCCCGACGGTACTCAATAAAACCCGGGTGCACGCGGACATCGCATCGATGGAGTCGGGGTGGCTGCTGTCCGCGACGACGATTCCCACGGGTCGCCCGCACGATTCGGCGATGGCTTTGAGCTTGGATTCTGAGCGGCCGGCGAGGGCGACTTTGAGATCCGCTGGCGCGTGTTTGGCGAGGTACAGGGCGGCTTGTCGGCCGGTGAACCCGGTGGCGCCGTACAAAAGCAGGTCGTAAGGGCGCATCAGGCCTCCACCGCGAACATAACGCGCGCCGCGCCACACACGGATAAGAAGCGGCCATGCGCTGGTATGTCACGGGCACCGACACCGACGTCGGAAAAACCACCCTCGCCGCATGCCTGGCTTCGGCCATGCGGCACGAGGGAAGCGTGTTTGCCGTGAAGCCGATTGCCTCGGGCGTGGTGGACGTCAACCAAGATGCCGTCCGGTTGGCGGAGGCGGCGGGGCATTCTCCTGAATCGTATATCTCTTTTCGGGAAGCGGTGTCGCCACATCGGGCGGCGCGGATGGAGGGTAGGTCGGTCGCGCTGCGCGAGGTGGTCGAGTGGTGCGGCACTTTTCAGGCGGATCAGGTGCTGATCGAGGGGGCAGGCGGTTGGCGGGTACCTTTTGCGCACGATCCGAGGACGCCGGAGCTGCATTGGGAGTTGAGGGATGTCGTGCATGCACTTCCCGGGCGGGTTTTGGTGGTTGCCGCGAACAGGATTGGGGTGTTGAATCAGGTCCTGCTCACCGTAAATGCGATCCGCGCGGAAGGGTTCGCAGCAACGGTCCTTCTCAATTCGTTCGGCGCGAAAGACCCTTCGGTTGAACACAATTTTGAAGATCTGTGCTCGCTGGTGTCCGCGCCGGTTTTGGAGGTTCCATCGTTGGATGTCGGCGATCCCTCGCAACGATTGGCCGTTGGAATTCAGCTTTGGGCCGACCTCAAGTCGGCGGCATTGGACGCATCGTAGACCGTCAGGCGCTCAAATCGGGCGGCGCCGAGAAGGCGCGAATCCGCGCATGCGAACACCACATTTAAGCCCTCGTGAAACAAGAAGAGCGCGCTTGAAAGCTGAATCGCGTCGCCGCCTCTGAGGGGGTGACGCCTGCAAAGATCGGGGATCGCGGCCTGGACTTCCGCATCCAGCAGTACTTCGACCGTAGCGTTCCACGCAGCGGCAAACTGCGATTGAACCTGCTCAAAGGAGTGGTCGTCCAGCCAACCCTCTCGCAACCGGCGGGCAAAGGTGGCTTGCGCTTCAGCGAAAGAAAGGCTCGAGGTAGCGAGCTCTTTGTACCGGAGAAAGTCGGCGAACGCCTCGCTGCCCGGCTCGCGCAGAAAGAGCTTTACCAAGGCGCTGGTATCCGCGTAGACGATCATCGGCGATCTTCGCTTACCATGGAGGATGCGGAGGGCCCGGCGGAGTCGATGGGCTCCAGCGCGGGGAAAGTGGCCAGTGGCAGGCGGACGCCGCCGCGCGAGCTGAGCTCCGCCAACACATTTTGCTGCGTGCGATTGGGCAAATCGGAGAGCGGCACCAAAGCGGCGACCGGTCGGCCATCGCGGAGAATGGTGATCCTCTCGCCGCGCTCTGCCCGGTGAACCCAGGCGGAGAGCTCATTTTTCAAGAGACGAGTGGATACGTGCGACATGGTCAACCTTCCGTGGCTACACGAAACCGATGTGTAGCTACAGTAGCTGCGGTCTGGGTGCGCGTCAAGTCGCACATGTCGCTCGGCGCTGTCCCCGTTAAGGGCACGATGGAGGCGCCCTTGCCGAACGATTGGGATCCCGACGCCTTGACCCCTGAACACGCCCTTCACCGGTTGCTGGAGGGGAATCAACGCTTCCGGGAGGGAAAAGGCACGCATTCCGCCCGCGAATGGAATGCCAACCTGGCGGGTTCCCCTCAGCGTCCGTTCGCGATCGTGCTCGGATGTTCCGATTCACGAACCCCCGTGGAAATCTTATTTGACCAGGGGTTTGGCGACCTGTTTGTGGTTCGGATCGCAGGTAACATCGTCGCCCCGTCGGTGGTGGGTTCCATCGAGTTCGCGGCATCTCAATTCGGTTCTCGACTGGTTGTGGTGATGGGGCATACCCGCTGCGGGGCGGTGGCCGCGACGGTTCAGGCCATCGAAACGGGGCTCGGGTCGGAGTCCAGCCACATTCGGGCGATCACCGACCGAATCGCGCCGCATGTGCACGAGCTGGTCGATCTCGGGTCCCCAGAATCGGTGATGCGGCGGGCCGTCCGCGCCAACGTCCGCGCGTCCGCAGACCATCTTCGGCACGGAAGCCGGATCATCGAGGAGCTGATCATCAGTGGCCGGCTCGCGGTGGTGGGCGCGGTGTACGACTTGGAAACAGGCGCGGTCGACTTTTTGGAGCAGATTTCGACGTCGACCACCGCCCCGGAATGGTAAAGCCGTTGACCATGTGAGAGGAGTGTAGGATGTCGTTTCCGTTTCCGTTTTTTGGAGCGCGCCCGAGCGATTGGACCGGTGATGTCCATAGGTACCGACTGGTGTTTTCGGCGACACCTTCGGGATCGGAAACGGCGCGGATCGCGGCATCGCTCGAAGAGACGCTGGCTCGGAATCCCGACATCTCCATGGGCGAGTGGTCTTGGAACGGGCGCCACGCGCGGTTTGTGTTGGAACCTCCCACCTCTTTGGAAATGGATGCGTTTTTCATTGAGGTCGAACTCCTGATGCGTTCGATCCATCGGCAGTGCCGACTGGCCGAGGCGATCCACGAGACGGCGCGTGGTGGGAGTTCGGAATGGGACGACTGGACTTCGGATCGTCGGACCCATCCCACCGGCGCCCCTTCCGGGGAGTGGGCGATCGATGGAACGTTTGAATCTGAGCGCAAACGACGTCGCCCGTTGGCCCTGGCTGGCGCGGCCGCGCGTGAGCAAGCCAAGCAGGAAGCATCGCATGCGCTCCAACAGGCGAAGGAAGCCTCAAAAACGCTGACGTTGGAAGCGTGCCCACAGGCACCTCGTCCCGCTCCTCCGGTGCCACCCCCCGCGCTCAAAGCCCTTTTTGACGCTGCAGGCCCGCCGACATTCTACGTGATGGCGGCCGATCGTTGGCTTGGTATCCTGGATAAGGGCGTTTTGTATGTCGACAAAGCCGGGAAAGTGAAGAAGCGCGCCACGAAGACCAAGGGAAAAGAGGCCTTGATGTCGGAGGATGGCTCCGTCGCGCTGGTGTCGGACTTTCGGTGTTATCGGGTGGACCTTCCGGACGCGAAGGTTTCGGAAGTGGTGTTTCGACCGCCATCCGCGCTGATTGGCACCGACCGCGTGGTTTGCGTCGATGGGGTGTACAAGACCGTTCAATTGTGGACGATGGACGGGAGGGAATTGCACTCCGTGCAATGCGGCGCATCGCGGGGGTGGGGGTTGGGCACGACGATTGCGGTGAGTGCATCTGATGATTCTGGCCCGCATGTACGGTTTGAGCTCCAATTTTATCGGGTTCAAGGCGATCGGTTGGAGCTGGCGGGTTCGATTCCGGGCGCGTACGCCACCGCGATGTGGGTGCACGACGGGCGGGTGTATTTGCTCGATGCAAGCGGGAATACTTCAGAAGTAAAGGGACTTGACGAGATCCGCTGACCCGGCTGGTTGTATCCCTGGCGAATACGGAATCGATCGCCTCGGAGATTCAAACGCCGCAGGATCAGGTATGGTTTGAAGGTCAAGCGGAGGTCACATGAGCAAGTTCTTGATGGGTGCGGTACTGGCGTTGGCGATGACGGGTTGTGCGCCTGGACAGGGGCAAATTCAGGACAACAGCGATCCCGAGGCCGCGGGCCGGGTATTGGTAGGCACCCTTCCGGAGGGCGTGTCGGCGGTGTTCACCCTCGACACGGATGGGGCGGCCACTTTTGGTGAAATCGACGGTTCGGGCTTCTCGATCACCGTCAGCGGTGACCAACCGGTGGCGGTGTTTGTGCACAGCGGGGATCTTTTGCTCCCACTTCAGTTCGAGCGCTCTGCGGGTGGCGCACTGACAAATATGATCCCTGATTTTTCTGGCACCATCGACCTTGGCGCCGTGAGCCTGGTGACTGCGGCGGCCTTCCGCGATGCGAATGAAGACTACGCGGAAAGCGAAAACAATCCGATGGACGAGGTCGACAGCGATGGCGACGGCGAGTCGGACTACGACGATGCCGACGACGACGACGATGGCGTCGACGACGATGACGACGCCGATGACGACGGCGACGGCGAGGACGACGACGACCAAGATTTGGATTCCGACGACGATGGCAATCCCGACCTCAGCGACGAGGACGACGACGACGACGGGATCGAGGACGACGAAGACGAGGATGAAGCCGACGACGAAGACGGCGATGGCATCGACGAGGACGAAGATTGCGATGACGACGGCGACGGTGAAGACGACGAAGAGGACGACGACGACGACGGTGATGGC
>SYKL01000511.1 GCA_005797785.1 Pseudomonadota bacterium
CAACCGTTCGAGCTGATGCAAGGCCAAGGGAGGCGGGGGTTCAAGCTCGGTCATGATCTCGACAAAGTCGGATCTTGGACCGCAAAGAACTCCCCGCCTCCCCCGGCTTCATCAACCTATTCGGTCGCTAAGACACAAGGAACACAGCGAGCGACGAAGGGATCGGGGCCTGCGGGCGCGACGAATCACTCGGCCCAGAGCTGAACGCCCAGCCCATACATCCCCTCCACCGGGGCTCCGTCGTTACCCAACACCGGCTCGCTGGAAACGACCGCGGGCTCAATATCACCCAATAAGCCCCCAAGCGGGTCCCCCTCGCCGCCACCGAGTCCACCCGCGATGTCCGCCAAGTCGAACTCCAGCTGGCCGGCGAGCAGGCTCACAGCGCCCTGCAGGAAGCCATTGAGCCCGTCCACCACTTCTGCCTCTTCCCAGGCGCTGGTCGCGCCGTATTCGAGGACAGCACCTTCCACAAATTCCATCTCAATTCCAACGGTCGTCCCTTCGCGGATTTCCAAGCCGACTTCCACCGCAGCGGACGCGTCCAACCACGGGGTGCACTGACCTTGCTGCAGGATCCCAATGTTGGCGATCATGTCCGGCAGGTACAGCTTCCCGAAGGGCTCCAGGCCCGACTGCAGGCGAACGACGCGGGCTTCGTTGGGATTGAGTTGCAGACACCACCCTTCACCGACGGGCGCTGTATCGCCGCCCGGCAAATTGCGAACCCCCGCCCCAATCAATTCGCCAGCGATGCCGCTCAGCTGCAGGTCTTGCGCCAAAAGATCAAGAACACCCGCTTCCAATGCCGTCTGCAGCAGGCCTTCGTGAAGGCCGACCACCAAGTCCGCTCCTTCGGTCGCTCCCGGCCATCCCACCGAAAGCGGCCCAATCGGCGCCGCTTCGCCGATGCCTACCCCCAGACCCAACCCCAATCCTTGCGAATCGGTGCCGACATCCGACAAGCGGAGATCGAGGGAAGTGCCCAGCAAATCCGTTTCGAACGCATAAGGGCCGCCCAACGGAATTTCGCCCAACACCCCGTCCAATGCCGTTCCCAACAGATCCGACAACGGTTCGACCAACAGATCGAGCACGCCGTCGATCAACCCGTCCAGCCAATCGCCCTCGATCACGCCGATGACGATGTCGGCCTCATCCAAAGCGATCGACGGCGAACCCAACCCCGCAAACAGCATTCCTTGATCATCGACGTAGATGTCCGTCAACAGGCCGACGGAGATCTCTCCGAAGCCAACGGAAACTGGGAAAGTGGTTGACCATTCGCCGACGGTGATCGTCCCGTCATATTCCAGCGACACATTGTTCAGCACAATAGCCGCGGTAATACCCTCGTCCGAAGGGATCAAATCGACCGTGCTCGGATCGTGTAGCACGCCGATCGGCTGAAGCGAGAACCAACCCTGATCGATCGCTGGCAATTGGTCGGACAGGGTCTCGGCCCAACCGGTCGAGTCCACCACTTGGCCCAGGCCGGCGCCCAAGCTCGCCAATCCGCTCGCCGTCAACCGCATCGGAACCGCACTTGGCCAAGTATCGGCGGGATTGTGACCGTCAAACACCGGCAACCGTACACGGGCCTTTTCGTCGTCGGTGGCGGCCTTCACATCCACCAATTTGTAGCGCTTGTCGAATTCCAACGTCGCCGTAAACACGCCCTCTTCGCTGACTTCCACGGATTCGCCATTGACCGTCACTTCGGCATCATTCGGCGTCACGAGGCCTTCCACCTGCACCGAAGCGTCCCCTAAAAACTCGCCATACGTTGGAGTCAGCAACTCCAGGGTCAACGGCTCCGAATTCTCGTTGCCCAAGCCATCGTCGTCGATCGTGAACTCGCCGCTGTTGCAGCCGAACGCCAAGGCCAGAGTGATCAAAGAGAATCGCATGGTTGCCCCCGTGGCGCGAATTGTGACGTGTACAGAGTACAGGGTCCACACTTATTCCCTACGCAGTTGTAAACAGCGGGTGAAGCGAAATCATCTCCCTTCGAACGATTTCATTGGCTCCCCCTCTCCCCGAAAGCGAATCCCGGCAGTAGGATGGGCTCCCGCGCGGAGAGAGCAATGTACGGCCCGTTGTCAGAGCGACTCAAAGTTGAGCTTCAAAGTATCCGAGACGCTGGCACCTGGAAAAACGAACGGGTGATCGTATCGCCACAAGCGGCCAAGATCCGCGTGGAGAATGGTAAGGAGGTGCTTAATTTTTGCGCGAACAACTACCTCGGACTCGCGGATGATCCCGGCCTGATCGATGCAGCCAAACGAGCCGCTGATAAATATGGTTTCGGCATGTCTTCCGTGCGTTTCATCTGCGGAACCCTGGATCTCCACAAACAGCTGGAGCGGTCGATTTCCGAATTTCTTCGCACCGAAGATACCATCCTCTATTCTTCCTGTTTCGATGCAAACGGCGGGCTGTTCGAAACGCTCCTCGGCGAAAATGATGCCATTATCTCCGATTCCCTCAACCACGCCTCGATCATCGACGGCATTCGCCTGTGCAAAGCAAAACGGTACCGGTACGCCAACGGCGACCTCGAAGAATTAGTAAAGCGCCTTGACCAAGCCAAAGCGGACGGCGCCCGCCTGCTCATGATCGCCACCGATGGCGTGGTTTCGATGGATGGCTCGATCGCCGAGCTGGACCAGATCTGCGACATCGCCGACCGATACGGTGCTTTGGTGATGGTGGACGACTCCCATGCCACCGGATTCATCGGTAAAACCGGCCGTGGTTCAATCGAATTCCGAAATGTGATGGGCCGTGTCGACGTGATCACCTCCACCCTCGGTAAAGCGCTCGGCGGCGCGTCGGGCGGTTTTACCTCCGGTCGAAAGGAGATCATTGAGATCCTCCGCCAACGCAGCCGCCCGTACTTATTTTCCAACACCCTCGCCCCGATGATCGCCGCCGCCGCGATCGAGGCGTTGGAGCTGATTTCCTTCACCACCACCCTGCGCGACCGGCTGGAGGCCAACACCAAACGCTTCCGCTCGGCGATGACCGCCGCCGGATTCAAGATCAAGCCCGGCATTCATCCGATCGTGCCGATCATGCTCGGGGACGCGGCACTCGCCACCCGATTCGCAGATATGTTGTTAGAACGTGGAATCTACGTGATCGGATTCAGCTTTCCGGTGGTTCCCAAGGGCGAAGCCCGCATCCGCGTTCAGTTGTCGGCGGGGCATTCCGAAGCGCAGATCGATCTCGCTGTCGCTGCATTCACCGAGGTTGGAAAGCAACTTTGCGTGATCCGCTAGCGCCGGCCGTCACCGCACCCAGACCGGAAAAGCGACTCCGAGCAGGCAGGCCGGCGTTTTCGAAGCATTGACCAACACCCGCCCCGCACCCCGTTCCAGCTTACTCATCCTCGGCAAGGCGGGCTCCAGCTGGCCGGCGATCACTTGCAGTGAAAGCTCCGAAGGAACCTGCCATCGCGCCCCGGGTGCCAAGTGGATCCGGTACGCCCCATTGCGGGCATTTTCCTGGAGAACCTCCACACTCACCCCAGGAGCAACCTCCACATTCTCAAGGCGGCACCACATCCGATCGCGGATGAGTCCAATCCCTGGGGTCGCGCGCGGGGCAAGAATGTCCGGCTTTCGAAGTCGCACCTCCACCGCTTCGATCTGAGCGCGCCCTTCCCCAAACGCCGGAACCGCCAACAACAGGCGGGCGATCGCCAACGCCATCGACTCCAACAATCGCCAGCGTCCTTCCAACGCAATGGTCGAAACCAACTCCATCACCGCTGCATAGTCGACCGAACGCTCCAGATCGTCCAGCTCCCCCGCAGACTCCAAGTTCAAAGCCAGCTTCAAGTCGATGTCCAGCGCTTGCGGCTCCCGTTGCTCGCGGTCGAGCACACCGAGAATGCACTGCACCCGAAATTGCGTCAGTTCAATCCAATCCAATCCGTCTCCCTATTGGTAAATCACTTTACTAATACCGAAGCGACAATCCGCCATCGACGGGAATCACCACGCCATTCAAATAAAACGCCTCTTTCGCCAAGAACCGCACCAAACGAGCGCAGTCCTCACCGCCTCCGGCGCGCCCCATCGGAATCCTTTTCTCGAGTTTTGTACGAAGCTTTTCGTCGTACCACTCGGGCCACATCACCTGCCCAGGGCTGATCCCCACCGTGCGCACCCGCGGTGCCAGCTCCACCGCCATGGCGCGGACCAGCATCACCAAACCCGCTTTACTTACTGAATAATGGGCATACCCGCTCACCGGACGGTCAGCACCAATGTCGCACAGGTGCACCACCAATCCGCCTTGGTCCGCTGGTCCGCCGATGTCGCACGCTTCTGCCGTTCGAAGCTGTGGAAGCAACCCTCGGCTCACCAAGAACGGCGCGCGAAGGTTGATCGCCTGCATGCGTTCCCAGGCGGCTAAATCCAGCGATTCAAAAGGTACTGGCTCGAAGATCGACGCATTATTCACCAATACATGTACACCGGGCGCGTGTGCGCTCACCGCCGCCGTCAGTGCTTCACACCCCTCCGGCGTTCCAAGATCGGCTTGAACCGTCCACGCTGCGCCACCGGCCTCCACACAAGCGTGCGCGGTCTCCTCCGCCGAAACGGAAGAGCCGCGGTAATGCACGGCTACCTCAAATCCGGACGCTGCCAATTCCAGCGCAATGGCCCGACCAATGCGCACTCCCGCCCCGGTGACCACCGCTTGCGGACGCCTCATTTCTCCCCCTCGGTGCCAAACAGAATACCCCGAACCTGCTCTCTTTCCTTCTCCACCTGCAGCTGCAATCGGCGAATGTCGCGGTCAACGGGAATGGTCCGATCCATCTCGATCTTCCGGTCCTTCGCCGCAAGTCCCCCGTCCACCCGAAGGCGAAGCTCTCCCAGCCAACGGGTTCCGTCCACCGATCGCACCCAGAGCACCCCTTGTTCCTGCATGGGAGGCCACACCTCGGCGAAGGCGCCCGCCTCCACGATCACATCCACGCCGGGCACTTCCCGCGCAATTCGCCTCGTGTCTCGCCCCGTTTCATAGGCAAGCACCACAATCACATCCGCGGGAATCGTCGGAACCACTCTTTGCAGCGCCGCGATCGGCTCTTCCTGCGTCCAACCCTCCGGTTGCCGATGCGCCATTCCCCAGCTCGAAACCCCCGTGAACCCGACGCGAATGCTTCCAACCGTTTCCACCCGGTATGCCGGAAGAACGTCGCTCGGATGCCTCAAATTTGCCGAGACTGCGTTCACGGGAAAAACCTCTTGCTCTGCAAGAAAAGGAAGGTCACGAAAACTCACATTCAACGCTTGCCAATTCGACAACACGCCCAACACCGCGCGGTTGCTGATCGCCATGTCCTCCCGAACCCGTCCGTCATCGCCGAGCGCATCCGAAAGCCAGTTTCCCGCGTCAACTTTCAATTGAGTTGAATACGGAAGCCGATGCGCATAAGCTTCCACCTGACCGAGTGATCCTCTGGGAGAAAGCTCACAACCACAGGGGCCGAGTTCCCCCTTGCGTTCGCCCGAATACAGGATCACCACTTGGGCGTCATCCGGCACCGCGAGCCGCCGTTTCAACGACGCTTCATTCGCCATTTCCGACGACACGGCACCTGCACTTCCCAACGAAACGGGAGGACCATGGCCACATCCCGCCAGCAGCGTCAACCACACCCCTACCAGGGCGCCTTTCACTTGCAGGCGTCGCCGATCCGGGTTCATCGGTACTCCTCCGCGCGAAACCGTATCGCGTTCGGACGGGAGCACGCTTGGCCATCCTGAAGGTCGCCCAAATGGGCCATCCCGTGTTGCGAGAGATCGCGGAGCCCGTCGACGAAGAGATGCTTCAGTCCGATGAATTCCAGCAGTTTTGCGACGATCTGTTGGAGACGATGGAAGAGTACGAGGGCGCGGGATTGGCCGCTCCCCAAGTGCACATTTCGTTGCGAGTGGTTGTCCTCACCTTGGACAACCAGCGAGGCCCGGAATTTCTCATCAATCCGGTGATCACTCCGCTGACCGACTCCACCGCACGTACCTTTGAAGGCTGTCTTTCCGTCGAAGGGATCCGTGGCGCCGTCGAGCGCCCCGATCACGTTCAGGTCGTCGCACTCGACCGAAATGGCCAGCCAAAAGCATACGAGCTCACTGGATTTCCGGCCGTTGTAGTTCAACACGAATGCGATCATCTGGATGGCGTGTTGTACATCGACCGGGCTGACCCCAAGACACTCGCGTTTCTAAGAGAGTACCGCCGCTTTGGCCCGTTGGGCGAAGATGCCGACTATGAAGACGAAGAAGGACTGGAGGAAGAATAATGGGACTCCTTTCCTGGCTTTTCCCATCCGAGGCGGACCGCATCGCACAAGCGCGAAAGCTCGTCGAACAACGGCGCTTTCGGGAGGCCCGCGACAAGCTCGATGGCATCACCAGTTCCGAAGCCGACGAAGTCTTGCGAGAGGCGGAAAACGGCTTGGTTCGCCTCAATCTGGAGGCCGTGATCTCTTGGGCCGAGGCCGGCGAAGATGCGAGGGTCGAACAACATTTAACGCTCGCGGAGGAACTCCATCGCGGGGGTCTTGAGCAGGAACTCCAGGCCGCTCGCCGAAAAGTGCGCGAACTTCGCGCCGCTCGACGGGAAGAGGCCGCTCGCACCGCACAACCCAAGGTGGTCGACGACGATCCGCTCGGGCTCACCGGACGTGCTTTGCTCGCCGAGAATGGGCGCGTGGAGGACACCGACGCCGATCCCGAAGACCAAGCGCGGTGGGGTTTGATCCTCGCGAACTATCCCGAGAGCCTCCGCGAAGGCGTCTCTCGCCTGGGTCCCACCTTCCAACGCGCCACCCTCGATCTCGAGAATGGTCGACCCGACCTTGCCTTTAAGGCCCTACAGGAACTTGGCGATGACGAGCCGCTGGTGTGTTGGGAGCGAAGTCGAGCCGCCTACGCCCTAGGCGACCCCACTGACGCCATTCGCGACCTTCAACGCCTCAGCACCCTCGTTGGCCACCAAGCGATGCCCGGGGAGCACAGCGGGGTCATGCTGGCGAGAATTCTTGCTGAAATCGGCCATGTGGACGAATCCTATCAGCTGTTGACCGAGCTGCGAAGTGCGGGCGTCACCGACGCCGCCTGGTTGTTTGCGCAGGTGTCTTACGCGCTCGCACAACGCCCCTCGTCCCCTTCGAATTCACTGTTGGCCGCGGCCGAGCAGGCGCTGCGCGAGCTGTTGATCGCACACCCCAAACAAACCGCCTTCCACCACCTGCTCGCCAAAGTTCGCCTTTCAGGCGGGTACCGGCTCCCTGCGATGCAAGCACTGGAAGCGGGCTTGGCCGCATGTTGCGATGCGCCCGGCAAATGTGGCTCTAAGCCGCCGGATCCGGCAATACAGCGAGACCTGGCCACGCTCTACCTCGAAGATCGCCTGGAAATGGCCCGCGCTTTGGAACTCGCCGATGCAGCCATGCAGTCTGTAGAACGCCCGGTTTGGGAGGACATGTATCTGCAGGCGCTGGTCGCCCGACAATACGGGGACCCCGATGCGGCAGCGCTGATCGAAGACCTGCGCGCTTCCACCCCGCCCCACCAGGTTGACCGGCTCAACCGATACTTGGCCGCTTGAGACGCGATCTCCTCGCGCTCGCCTGGGCGTTGATCGGAGCAACTTGGGCGACCAACACCGCCGTGCCCAAGTTTATTCCCTTGGAACCCGCGCTCGAACTTCCCTCACCCACCACAAAAATCACTGGAGATAGCCAGATATCGCTGTCTCCGCTGGAGATCCGAATCGGGAGCTGCACCAAACCCCACGGTTGCGGGGGAAGCATCCACTGGAGGCTTCCCGATGATCTTCGCCGCGTTTGGGTCACCGCCACTCTAGAAGCTGACCACCTCCCCGCCGATGCCTCCGAGCGATACGCCCGAGTTCATCTGATGCAATCGGACGAAAATGGCGCTCTCCTATGGGATCTCCCGCACCAGGTTTCGGGTCTGCTGGACCGCGGCGTCGCCCAAAATGAACAGCCGTTCATTCTGGAACATCCCGAATCTGCCCAATTGATCGCGGAATTTCACGCGACTTCTGGAGAGTTCTTCGTACACGAGCTACGAGTCCATCGCGCCCGCTGGTCTTCGGCCTACCTGATCGCGGCTGCTGCCTTGGGCTTCGGGTGGTTATCCCTCGCTTATCTCCTGTGGCGCTCCGCGAAAGATCGTCGGCGAAACTGGATCCCCGCCTCCATCGCGATCGCCGGAATGTTGCTGCCAAGCACCTTGGAACGCCTGATCCTGCCGATCAGCAATTCCACCGCACACCTGATCGGGTTTTCGATCTTGGCCGCCCTCTCCCGCGGCAACGCATGGCTCGCTCTCTGCACGCTCGCGGTCGCCGCCGAGGTTCTTCAAACCTTCACGTTCGACCGCTACGCCAGTTGGGAAGACCTCGCCTGGGACGCGCTCGGACTGACCGTCGGCGATCTTATTCGGCGGGCAATCGAATGGAAGGACGCTTCTTCCTCGGCCGGTACAGGATCACCGTCCGACCGATAATCTGAGCGACCCCCGCCCGCAGCGCCGTGCTCAACTGGACCGACGCATCCGACGTCGGTGTGGGGCTATCTTTGCTGACTTTCACCTTGATCAGTTCATGGTAGTCGATCTCCGCTTCGGCCTTTGCAAGCACCGCTTCCGTAAGTCCGCCCGTTCCCACCTGGACAACCGGCTTCAGGTGATGCGCGAGCGCCCGCAAGATCCGGCGCTGCTTCGAAGTGAGTTCCACATTTCCCCCTGCCGCCGGTTATCTTCACCGGCCGGCCACGTCGACACGCCGGAGCGGAGGATGTGTGTTCGATCGACGCCAGCGCCTAGCCGACGCCTTGGATCGCAGGCTTGGATCCGTTCATGTCGCGGTGGAGTCCGTCTACCACCGACACAATGTGTCCGCGATCCTCCGCACCAGCGACGCGATGGGCGTCCAACACATTCACCTCATCGGAAACCGGTTTCAGCCCTCCCATGGCACCGCACGCGGTACCGAGCGTTGGCTCGATGTTCACATGCACCCCTCGCCATCGGACGCCATTTCTGAGCTTCGTAAGCGAGGATTTGCGATCTGGGTCGCCGATCTGTCGCCCGACTCGGTACCCCCGGAGCAAGTCCCCCTCGATCGGCCTGTTTGCCTTTGGTTTGGCGCCGAATTGGTCGGGGTTGGACCAGAAGCGCGGGCTGCCGCCGATGGTGTGGTGACGGTCCCCATGTACGGGCTAGCACAGTCGCTAAATGTCTCGGTCGCCGCCGCCTTAACTCTGCGGCCCGTCGCGGATCGTTGGCGCGCCAAGGGTGACCGCCTCGATCCAGAGGACAAAGCTCGGATCTGGCGGGAGTGGATCGCTCGAGAGGACCACATGGTCGATGGAATCCGCGAGAGAACTAGCGAAGAAGCCTAAGGGCGGCCTCCGGAACCCCTTCTTCCACATCGGCTGCCGTGGGATGCTCCGCGAGACGCCGCAAATCGGCCATCATTAAGGTCGTCGCTGTTGGATGCCTGCTCAGTAAGTACTCGAGCAATGCCCGTTTCCAGGCTGAATCCGTGCCCTCTAGCACCGGACGGATCGCCGCTGACAATCGATCCGCGGGGATACCGACCATCAGCTCCACCAACGGCTTAAACACCGGCCAATTCGGATCTTGAAGCCAGACCAAAAGTTCGTTGACCAGCGCCCAAACGACCTCGGGTGCCGCGTCCACAAGCGATTCGACCGCGTCGAAATCAAACTTGTGGTCGGGCACCCGAGGTTTCATGCGCCTAAGTTATTGCTCGTCTTGGTTCACCGGAACCGCGAGCGGAATCTCCTCCACCGACTCGCCGTTACCGCTGGTTTCAGGAGCGGAATCGTCGTTGCCTCTGACTCCCTGGCGCTCGGTGCCGTTGTCTTCCACGGCGCCCTCGCCCCAGCCGCCGCCAACTTCCCAGCCTGCATCCCAGCCTTCCGCGGGTTGCCATTCGGTCGGATCCGCATCTGAGTACTCCGACTCTGGAATCCAGTAACCGGCGATCCACTCATTGCCGTCGAACCACCCTGGAACCCAGATATATCCGGGCTTGTCTTCGGCAGGCATCCAATAGCCGCTGTGGTACACACCGGCCTCGTCGTAGTAGGCGGACACCCAGGTGTAGCCCGAACGGTAGTCCGGACGCCAGAATCCATCGACGTAGGTCTCACCATCGTAGAATCCAGGCTCCCAGACGTAGCCCTCCGGCCCGGCTTCGGTGGGTTCCCAATAGCCCCAGATGTAGGTACCGTCCTCAAGATAGTATCCTTCCACCCAGTTCCAACCGCCATCTTCACGGGCCTCGGGGCGGTAGTAACCGTCCACATAGGCAGTGCCGTACCAAAACCCGGGAACGTAAGTGTAGTTACGACCGTAGTAATAGCGCGGCCCGGTGTGCACCGGTGCCCAATAGCCGGGCGTCCAATAACCGTAGGCCCAATAGCCCGGAGTCCAGTTCCATCCCGAACGATACTGAGGTGCCCACCCATCGCTCCAAGGGTCGACGTAGTAGTCGAAGTACACCACCGCGACCGTCGCGTATTGGTAACGATAGTAGGGGTGAACCCACCATCTCGAGTAGTACGGGCTGTAATAGTAGTGGCTCGGCACCCCATAATGCGCATGCGGGTGCACGTAGTGATGGTGGTGCAGATGGCGCGCATTCGGCCGCGCATACCGATGATCTCGTGAACGGCTCAGATGATCGCTGTGACGCCGACGATCCGACGAAGCCGACACCCGACTCTCCGGACGGCGTTCACGATCGATCGAAGAACGACGCTCGGTCGACGCGCGAGTGGCACTGGAAACCCGATTTTCAGCGCGAGTTGCACGGGTGGAAGTGCGCCGATCGCGATCCCCTTCCCCGCGGGTGCGATCCGAACTCCGAACCTCCCCACGCGGGGTGGTGGTGGACCGGTCCGAAGAACGGCTTTCCCCTGCGCGCGGCGCTTCCGTTCCCTGCGGGCGGTCGCCCGAACGAGACTCACCCGTTCGAGGAGTTCGAGAGTCGGAAGGTCTCGTTTCGGAAGGAGGGCGCGAATCCGTCGGACGGGTGTCCGAAGGCGGGCGCGAATCCGTCGGACGGGTGTCCGAAGGCGGGCGAGAGTCTGATGGTGGCCGAGTATCCGAGGGCCGAGGCTTGGTTTCCGTTGAGCCCGTTCCCCCCGATTCCGGCTTTGGCTTCGGTTTACGCTCAGCGTCCGGACGGCGCGGCGCAGGGGAATCAGCGGACCAAGAGGGTTTCCGAGGTTCCGCATCCAGGCGAGGCGTCGCGACCCGCGGAGAGCGCTCCTCAAGACGAGGGCGCGTCTCGGAAGACCTGGGAGTTAGGCTGGCTTCCGTACGCGGCGTGGACGCTCGGGGAACGGACGCCCGAGGCTCCGAGCGCGGAGTCGGCGTGGAAGCACGGGGTTCCGAACGAGGTGCCGACGCACGGGGTTCCGAACGAGGAGCAGGCGTCGAAGCCCGCGGTTCCGAACGCGGAGCTGGCGTCGAAGCCCGCGGTTCCGAGCGCGGAGCTGGCGTCGAAGCCCGCGGTTCCGAGCGCGGAGCTGGCGTCGAAGCCCGCGGTTCCGAACGCGGAGCTGGCG
>SYKL01000512.1 GCA_005797785.1 Pseudomonadota bacterium
ACGAAAATGGCGAAACCATAGACCTAGTGAACGCCCACGACATCATCACCGGCGCCAGCCAATCCGGAGGCCTCAACGAGTTGGGGGCAACCTGCCTCGATTATACTTCAAACAGTGCGAGCGACTACACCGCGGTCGGCCACGCGAATGGCGGCGGGGTCGGAGATGGGACGAACAGCGGAAATGTCCCTGAAAGTTGGAATGCCGCCCATTTAGGTGCCTGCGACCAAGTGGGAGCGCAGGCGACCGCCGGGCGGGCGCACATCTACTGCTTCGGCTACTGACGTTTACGTCGGTAGAACGCGAGCAATCCGGTCAGCAGCCCGAGTGCGGGAGTGGGATTGGCCCCGGTGTCGCACCCGCATTCGTCCCGGGGGGTGACCACGACGCCATCGTCGGTATCTCCCGTATCCGGGTTGGTATCGTCGGTTTCTCCGGTCTCACCGGTGTCCGTGTCCTCGGGCAGGCAGTCGTTGATCCCGTCGTCGTTGTCGTCGACAAAGGCGATCTGATCGTCGCAGTTCATATCGAGGGTATCTTCGCAATCTTCGTCGGCCCCGGGGTAACGGTCATCGGCGCCCGCCCCTTCGCTGTCGTCGCAATCGCCCTCATCTTCCGTGTAGCCGTCCCCGTCGTTGTCGATGATTTCGGTGGGTTGGGTGCAATCGGCGACGCCGTCCTCATTCAGGTCTTCGTACTGGATCTCGTCGTCGCAATTGAGGTCGATTTCGTCGGCGCACGACTCAGGCGCATCGGGGTAGGCCATCGGGTTTTCGTCATCGCAATCGAATTGGTCTTCGCTGAAACCGTCGCCATCATCGTCGTAGGACGCGAGGTGGTTGTCGACGAGGCCATCGCAGTCGTCGTCCGCCCAGTTGAATTCCTCCACACCTTCGGGTGAGGCGTCGGGATTGTAGTCGTCGCAATCGCCCTCTTCCTCGGTGTAGCCGTCCTCGTCGTCGTCGAAGATGACTGTGTTGTCGTCGATCACCAGATCGCAGTCTTGATCGATGCCGTCGACGATTTCCACCGCTTCGGGGTGAATGCTGTCGTCGTCGTCGTCGCAATCTCCCGCCACTTCGGTGAATCCGTCGCCGTCGTTGTCTAAGTCGGGGGCGTCGGGCTCGGTGCAGTCCGGAATGTCATTGTCGTTGAGGTCGGCGGAAGACAACTCCTCGTCGCAGTCCATGTCGATCATGTCTTCGCACGTTTCCGGGGCGAGGGGGTAACGGTGAAGATTGGCGTCGTCGCAATCGCCTTCCAACTCGGTGAATCCGTCGAGATCGTCATCGCCGTTGACGGTGCCCTCGTCCTCTTTCCCGTCACCATTGTTGTCCTTGCCGTCCGGGAGTTCCACCGCCTCCGGGTAGACCGTATTGTCGGCATCATCGAGATCGCCGGCGTCCTCGGTGAATCCATCGCCGTCGTCATCGAAGGAAGGAAGGTGGTTGTCGGTGGTGCCGTCGCAGTCGTCGTCGAGGCCGTTCAATACTTCGATGCCGTCCGGTGAAATCGTGTCAACGGCGTCATCGCAATCGCCGTCGAGCTCCGTGAATCCGTCGTCGTCGTCGTCATAGCCCTCGGTGTTATCGTCGATGAGTCCGTCGCAATCTTGGTCGATGGTATCCAAGATTTCAGTGGCTCCAACGAAGATGGTTGCATTGGTATCATCGCAATCGGGCCCGCTCGCCGCGGTCGCATTCTGGCCGTCGTTGTCGAGATCGCGATCGACGGTGACCGTCCACGTCTGGCGTTCGTAGGTGCCTTCTTCGTCCTGAAGTTTGATCGAAAAGGCTCCGGTGGCGTCGGCGTAGCCGGGTGTCCAAGAGACTCGGCCATTCGTTGCATTGAATGTGGCCCCATTGGGCAGAGAAGAATAGCTCCAAGTGACCGTGTCGGCGGTGGAGACATTGACGGTGGGAACGTACGAATACGACTGAAACGCGGTTGCGGCGGTGCCGGGGGTGGTGGTGATGTCCGGCACAATGTTCGCAATGGTAAGGGTGGCGGTGTCGGTGTCGGATCCACCCTGATTGTCGTCGACCGACAATACCGAAGTGTAGTTTCCAGCGAGAGTTGTGGGGCATCCGTTGAATGTGACGCCGAAGCCTTCGTAGTCCGCATCGCCGTCGCAATTCCATTCAAATTGCATGCCATCCCATGTGGCGACGGTGCTGTCGGCGTCGGTGGTCCCGGCAGAATCGAACTGGAGGACGTCGCCTTCGGTAATGCTGTAAGGACCGTTGGCTTCGGCGACGGGGAGATCGTTGACGGCGTTGACCGTGATCGTCACGGTGACCGGGGTGCTCAACGAATCCCCGTCACTCGCGGAATACGTGAAGGAATCGCTTGTCGTTTCCGAACCATCGTGGGTGTAGGTGATCTTTCGGTCGCCGCCGACGACCAGGGTGCCATGGGCGGTACCGTCCACGATCACCGGGGTGAGGGTGTGCCCGTCGCCGTCGGTGTCGTTGGCCACGACGTCGATCACCTTGCTTTGGCCCTCATTGAGGGTGGCGCTGTCGGCGGTGGCCACCGGCGATTGCACAAGGGCGGGTCCGAGCTGGATCACCACTCGGCCTTCGCTCGACTCCGGGCCGGAATAGGTCCGAATGCCCACAATCATGTCGGTTTCACCGTCGTCATTGACGTCGCCGAAGGCGTATTGGCTGGACGGTCCGAGTCCTAAGACCGCGACCCGGCCCGACACCGGCGCACGCAACCCGTCGGGGCCCCCACGGTGCACATGGGCATAACCGTCACCGTTGCCGTACCCGCTTAAGATCCAGTCATCCCAGCCATCGCCGTCGATATCGCCTACCCCGCTGCTGGAATAGGGCGCGCCCGCACCGTTGGTCAGCTGCTGATCGTAGAGACTGTCCACCACGCCACCGACATTGTGGTAGACCCGCGCCGTCGCGGAACGTTTCGCCAGGGCGATCTCGGGCCAGCCGTCTTGGTCGAAGTCGTGGATGACGGGGTTGCCGCCATTGTTGGAAGACGACGTGCCGGTGGCGGACCACCCCGACGTCGTTTCCAGGCCGGTGGAGGAGCCATAGAACATCTGGTCGACGTAGGTGTTGTTGACATACCCTTCCTGCATCACCAGGAGTTCGTCGTGGCCATCGCCGTCGACATCGGCCCCCCGCTCCGAGAGGTACCACATCATTCGGTTGGCTTGCAGGCCTCGGGCCATCCACGAAGGGCTGGTTTCAAAGGTCCAGTTTCCGCCCCCCAGGTCTTGGGAGAGGTACTGCAGGGCCTGACCTTCGTTGGCCAAGGTGATGTTGGCGTTGGAGGTAGTGAAGATGTCCACCATGCCGTCGCCGTTGGCGTCCGCAAGCCCGATGTCGATCCCGTTGCTTTCTTTGGTTTCAGTAGCACTGATGTCGAGGGCGTCGGATGTCCACCAGGGGCTGGTCCAGGCGGGCATGGCCCCTGTGCCCAGGTCTGCATGGCCCGCATAGATGTAGATTCTACCGATGCTGCTCCCGGTGGAACCCGCCGCCGTGACCGCCAGATCGTCCATCCCGTCGCCGGTCAGGTCTTCGGCCACCATGGCCGAGCCGAGTTGGTGATAGTTCTCGAAGCCGATCACCGTGAACGTTGGACTCGCTGGGAGTCCGGTGCCAACGCCCTGCAGGTAAACCAGAAGGGCGCCGTTGTTGGTGCCCACGTCCCACCCGCGCATGCCGACGGCGAGATCGCCGAGACCGTCGCCGTTGAAGTCGCCCACGGTAACGGCCGAGCCCAACTCTGCGTTGGCGATGTTCACCTCGCGATACACTTGAGGATCGAACAACATTGGATCGACGGTGATCGGGTAGGTCGCGGTGGCATCGTCAACCGAAATGCGGAAACCGCCGAATGCCGGTTCAAGGCGTGCCGGCAGCTTTTGGCCCCGGGCGTCCCAGGCGACCAGGCTGTCGTAGCGGAGACGCACATCGTCGCCTTGAAAGTGCGCAAAACGGCCATTGGCGCTCACATTCACCGAAGCGCCTTCGACGAGAACGCCAATTCGAAGGTTTCCTTCACCTGGAGGCCGAGAATCGAACGTCCACCCGCTTTCAAGGCCGCGCGAATCGGCGGACCACCATTCCGATGCGGTCGTGTCGCGCCGCTGAACTTGGCGTAGACAGCTGCCTTCGGAGTCGAGCTCTTCTGATAGTGAACAACCGCCCAACTGGGGCGCGTCGGTAGCCCATGCGCGTTCGTGCCCCGGACGGCCGACGGTGTCGGTGGTCAATCGGATGTTCCACGCGGCATCCGCCCGGGTGACGTCCACGGTGCCGAAGGCATCGATGGTGGCTTGCAAACCTTCGTTCGGCTGCTCGAGGGCCCATTCATTGCCCTGTTGAAAGGGCTGAGCGGCGGTCGGGGTGGTGCCGACATCTTCGGTAGGGCCGGTGGCATCGCCGAGCGGCTGGCACCCCATAAGGAACACCGAAAGGGCACATCGGAAGGTCCAAGGTCGATGCATCATTTCCCCCAAGGCGGCTCTACCGGCATTGTACACAACACCGGTCCCTCGGGGGAAGCCTGTGTCATCGCGTGTAATCTCGCCGTAAGGGGCGCCGGATCGTTGATGGGAGCGGTTTCATCAGATCGTACCAAAACGGCACCGACGGGAGGCGGGTTGCGGAGCGCCGGATAACGGATTGCATGCCTCAGCCCATCACACCCCCCCTTCGTTACCATGGCTTCGAGCGGTTGATCGATCGGCTTCGCGATCACCAATTGGAGGCGATCGATGATCCGGATGAACGTGCTTCCCTTCAGGCGAATGTTGCCGAAGGTCGGGCCACCGCCTTCGGATATCTCTTGCTGGCGATGCTGCATGCCCGTGCTGGCCGTTTTGGGGAAGCGGAGGATACCCTTCGAGTGACCCCGGCGGATCCCCGCTGGGATGCCGTGGTTCAGGTGCTTCGGGGGTGTTTTCTGGTGCGCGCCGGGCGGGCGCTGGAGGGCTGGGAGTTCTTGAAACCTCCCGCTGATGATCCACTCGCGTTTGTTCCGTCGAGCGAGGAATACAGTGCGCATACATTGGTGGCCGCGCGCGCGTTTGCGTTGTGGGAAGCGGGCGATCGCGATCGTGCGTACGCGCTCGCCACCGCGGCCAGCCAGATGCCTGAGGCGACCGACTACCGTTGGAACGAGCTCGCCCAATATGCGGCGGCGTTGGGCCGTTGGGGCGAGGTGGTCGCCGCCATCGAAAAGGTGGAGCCACACAATCGAAGCGGCGAAGCGAACTACGCTTTGGCGCTCGCACGACGGGTGGAAGGGAATGACGTGGCGGCGGTGGCGGCCTTGACGGCGGCCGTTGAACAGGAACCTTCGCTGCGGGCGTTCGCCAAACAAGACCCGCGTTGGCTCGAACTCGCGCCGGAGGTGGTGGATCCTCCGCCCGCGGATCTCAGCTGGCTCAAAAAACTCAAGCCGATCGCTCCGCTGTTGGAGAGCGCCGCGTTGCGCGAGCTCGGTGTCGAATGGATCGATGCCGCCACCTCAAAACAGGAGACCACCTCCGCCTGTGGGCCTTACAAAGGGCGGAAATACACCATGGGTCTCATCTGGCCGGTGGTGTGGTGGGATCGCTGCAGCGAGGTCGCCAAAGGCAAGGTGGCGCTCGCGCGCCTACCGGAGGTGCACAAACGCTCGTTGATGGCGGTGCACGGCTTGATTTTCTATGACAAAAAACAGCCGGGCAGCCTTTGGTTTACGCCGAATCCATCCTTGCCTGCGGGGCTGTGGATTCGGGTGGACGCGAACGAACGCGCGCTGGTCGAGGCGCTGCAATGGTTTTACCCGGTGAAGCGCATTCCACGGTTGGAACTGACCAGAAAGGTGCGGGCCTGGGCCGGCAATATGGCGCAGCTCGCGGTGCCAAGCCCGTACACGGGTGAACTGGAAACGGCGGGCGTCGCCGAGATCGAGCGCATGTGGGTGTCGAGCCCGTCGATCGACATGCTGAATTGGGGGAGCCAGTACGAGGATGACCCGTGGCCAAATCAGGTTCGCGCGGGCGGATTCACCCTGTCGTTCACCATGAGGGAACACGCCAAACAGCGGCCGGGATCGCTGCCGACATTCACCTACCGCACCCATTTTTCGCGTTCCCAATTGACGCTGGAGGTGCATCCCGACGGGAACTATGTATTCGATATTCGGTACCGTCCTTCCCCCTTTTCGGAACCGGTTCGCGATCTAAACGAACGGTTTAGCATGGGGTTTCCGGAGGACCTCCCCATCGATGTGGTTTCGGCTTGCATCGGATTTCAATTCATCACCTGGGATTGGTTGCTGGAACGGATGGAAGATCCGGAGTGGCAGGATCGGCTTGCCTCGGTGATTACCATCGCCGCATCGGTGGGTTACGACGATTTGCAGAGCGCAGAGTTGCTCCGTAAGTATGCAAAACACAGCGACTTGGATGTTGCGGCGAGTGCATTGAATGCGATGATTCGGTACAATTATGTGTCGTATCTAGCGGAGGCGGGTAGTCTTCCGCTGCCGGAGGACTATTTGTCGGCGATGGCGAACTGCGTCGAGGATGGGATGCGGGCGCCGTTCGCGGAGTTGTACCCTGGAGATCCTGGCGACGATGATGAGGAGGACGAGGAATGAAACGGAGAATCCTTGCGCCGAGCGCCCGTCTGCAAACCTTGCAGGAGATCGCCAAAGATAACGGATGGAAGCTGGTGATCGACCGTCCGCGCACGCATACCCAATTGCGCGCCTTTGCATGGACGCTGCCGGAGGGCCGTTTGGTCTGGGTCGAACACCACAGCCATGGGGTACGGTTTTTGGAGGTGGATACGGAGTTTCCGCCAGTACTCGCAGCGCTGCCAACCCTGGAGCAGGCTGCCCTTGAGAAGGGGTGCGCTGATCGCGATCCGGGGACCGCGATCCACGCTCTTAATGCGCTGTTTCACTTGGCCGTTGTCGATGCTTTTTACCCGGCTTTGGCGGCGCATGCGGTGCACCCGAATGTGTGGGTTCGCCGCAGTGCGTTGAATTTGACCGCCTATTGTTCGGGTTCCCGCACGGCGGCGGCGATTGCGCCCGCCGTTGATGATGAAGTGCTCGGTGAAAAATGGCGAATCGAGTTGGAGCGACTGCAGAGCACCTAAGGGCACGGCACTTCGAGGAGTTCGTTGGTGCTGTTTTTTACGCTGAAGGAGGATCCATCGGCGTATTCCATGCGCATGCCGGTATAGTCGTGACCCGCGTCGGGATTGGGCTGCAGAAACCATTCCGCTTTGGCCGGCAATGCAAACACCCCTGGCCCTTCAAACCGCAGCGCCTGGCCCCTCACTTCGCCCGAGGAGAACTCTTTGAATTGGTAGCAGGCCTTTTTGTCTGTTGCAAAGTAGGGAATCGATTCGGGAGGGGAGGGGTCGAGGGTGCCCGGAGGCAAGGTGCCCACGATTTGACCGTTCACTCGGACGGTTCTTCCGCCTTCGCAGTCGAGAAATCCGACGATGTAGTCGATGCCGTTCGCCGTCGCGTCCCCGAGGGTCACCGGCCCGGTGGCGTCGGCCCAGATCTGCACCGTGGTGGGTTTCAATCCCGCCCATTCAAAGACCACGCTGGGCCCGAGGTACTCGTCCTCGGTGGTTTGGGCCCGAACGGGAAAAGGGTTCGAACAAGGTGAACCTTCGATGCTCACCGCAACATCCGTGAACGAGGCGCCGTTGGGGGCTTGAACGTATTGGCTGTCCGACCACATCGGATAGGACGTTCCGTCGATCCAGAGCTTCATCGCTGTTCCTGCTGGGGTCGGCGGTGGCGATACACGGATCTCCGCAGCATCCGAACCGCAACCGACCAACGCCAATAGCCATCCCCAACGCATGATCACCTCCGGTGCGCGTAGATACCGAAAGGCAGCGGCGCCGGCTGTTGCCGTATGTTGCAGGTTGGTCAACCGCTTGACTAAATATCGAAGTCATCGGCGGTCATCGGATCTGCGGAGCGATCCACGTACAACTGAGAACGGGGGTCCGATGCATCGATGGCTGTTCGTCCTGTGGTTCGGATGTGCGGACGTTCGAACGGGGGAGGATCCAGAAACGCGGATTGCGAAAACGGCCTCCGAGACTTCGGTGGCACCGTTCTCTTTGACGGCCGCGACCCTCGACTTTGACCAAGACGGCCATTTGGCGGTCGTAGACGGCGGCGATGACTGCGATGATGCCGATCGAAACACCTATCCGGGCGCGCCAGAGGTGTGCGATGGCAAGGCCAATGCGTGCCAGACGAATTGGGACGAAAGCGACGAAAACGGTGTTGTGACACTGTTTAGTACAGCGTACCAGGGCGTGCCGTACCTCGCGCCGGTGGACTATACGGCGGCGATGTCTTCCGGCACGATCGGCGCGCCGGCGAGCGTGTCCGTGCCGCTAAGCGTCGGCCATCGCCAGGAATTGCGGTTTTGCGATGGGTTGTACCCGGTGCAGCTGAGCGCGGTGATGCCAAACGACTGGGAGATCACCTCGTTGCGCGGCTCCTCGAACACCATACTGGATGCTTCGGGCGGAACCGGCCCGGTGATTTTGACCCGTCCGACCTACTATCTCAACGACGAAGACAACTGGTTCAATCTCGGGCTGGCCATGTGGGTCGAAGCGTCCGGACTGACCATTCAGGGGGGCGGGGCAGGCGGTTTGTGGATGCAAGATTGGGGCGTGTTCGAGGGCGGATTGAATGGCTCCGATCTTGTGGTGCGCGACAACCACGGAACCGGGATCCGCGCCAGCCAGATGCACCTCAAACGGTCCTGGGTCACCGACAATGTTTCGGCGACGGGCGGCGGCGGGCTGTCTGGAGACTGGATCACGGTGAACCGGTCGACCATCGCCCGTAACCAAGGGACGGTGGGGGGCGGTATTTTTGCGTCCACGGTCAGTCTCCGAGCGGTACAAATCCTGGACAATGCGGCGACCACCCAGGGAGGTGGGGTGTACACGCAGTCCCGGTGTTCGTCCTCGGCGATGTCGGTGAATATCGAGGGAAATTCAGCGGAAGAAGGCGGTGGTTGGTATGCCAACAGCACCGTCGCGATCACCGAGAGCGCCTTCATTGGAAACGATGCGGTGCGCGGTGGCGGGTTCTATGGGCGCAGTGGTGAAACCAGTTGCTCGGACACCTGGGGCGCAACAGGCTTTTATTCGTTTGTGGGGGTTCTCGTCGCTGAAAATACCGCCGCGGAAGGCGCGGGGGTCTACCTCAAAGGGCGAACGATCCAAGGAACCTATGGCTCCTACGTGCACGATGTGAAATTCACCTGCGCGCCGTCGACGAGCCGCGTTCCGACACGCTTCCAGGGCAACGTCGCTGAGAGTGGCGGCGCGGCTTGGTTAAGCTTGACCACGCTGTCGTCGGTGTCGTGCGATTGGGGCGCCGACGACTTCGACAACGGACCGGTGGACCTTCAGACCGCAGCGGGCGTTTTTGACTATGAAGGCGAGAAAGTGCTGACGTGCTCGCCGCAGGGTTTGTGCGGCTGATCGGCGAGTCCGCGCGCAGTTTTTTCAAACCCGATGGAACCTTCGCCCCTCCACGAACGTTCCATCGGGGGTTCGCCCGTCGTGCGCCAACCCAATAGAACCCCCACCCGGAGGGACGGAAATGCTGACCTGGATCATCGGGCTCGCTTTGGCTGGAGAGGTGTCCTTGGAAGACAAATATCAGTGGCTGGAGGATGTCACCGGTGAGAAGCCACTGGAGTGGGTGGAAATCCAGAACAAAGCTAGCTTGTCTGAAATCCAAGGGATCTCCGGATACGCCGATCTGGAGGCACGCCTCCTGTCGATCTATGACTCCACGGACCGCATCCCCTACGTCACCGAAATTGGCGGATACTACTACAATCTGTGGCAGGACGCGGCCAATCCGCGCGGCCTGTGGCGGCGG